>CAZZAQ010000098.1:0-10320 GCA_964652165.1 uncultured Bifidobacterium sp. | reverse complement strand
CCTCGGAAGGCCGCGCGCCTCGCAGCGGCCAAAAAAGCATTTCTCGCCGAGCGCCCGGTGGCTAACGTGCGCGCATGTTCAAGCCGACGGACCTGTTCAACCTGGCGCAGACGGAGCACGCCGCGATTTTCGACGGCTGCGAGTTCGCCTGGGAGGCGCTGAAGAAGATCAAGGACCACCTCAAGGAGCGCCTGAAGCCCGCCTTGCACAACCGGTGCGAAGGCGACGCGTTCGTCGGTCCCGACGTGTTCATTGGCGAAGGGACCGTGGTCGAGGACGGCGCGATGATCAAAGGTCCTGCCATCATCGGCCGCCATTGCCGCATCCGCCATAACGCCTACATCCGGGAGGACGTGCTCATCGGCGACGACTGCGTGATCGGCAACTCGTGCGAGCTGAAGAACGCGCTGCTCTTCAACGGCAGCCAGGCGCCGCACTTCAACTACGTGGGCGATTCCATTCTCGGCCACAAGGCGCACCTCGGTGCGGGAGTGGTGCTGTCGAACTTCAAGGCATTCCCCGGCAACGTGACCGTCGAGCTGGACGGCAAGCCGTTCGACACCGGACTGCGCAAATTCGGCGCGCTGTTAGGCGACGGCGCCGACGTGGGCTGCAACGCCGTGCTCAACCCCGGCAGCATCGTCGGCCGCGGCGCGGTGATTTATCCCGGCGTGAGCTGGCGCGGCTACCTGCCGGCGAACAGCATCGCCAAGAACCGGGCGGCGGTAGAAGTCGTGCTGAGGCGGCTGCATGAGACGTGAAAAATGCAACTGGCAAACGCGAACACAGCGGATACTTTTAGACCATGAGTTCAACTACAGCCCAACTGCTGGCGCAATTCGACACGCTGCCCGCCGAGGAAAAGCAGGAATTTGTGAACGCGCTGTTCCGCCGGCTGCCGCCGCTCGATTCTGGACCTTTGGCCGACGCGCAAATCGCCGAGGCGGGGGATCAACTGGCCGCGATGCTGGACAAGGAGGAGAATGACGCCGCGGCGCGGTGAGGTGTGGCTGTTCGATTGCGGCATGGTGGAGAAGGTTCGCCCGGTGCTCATCCTGAGCATTCCCTTCCGGGAGATCGACCGCACGCTGGTCACGGTAGTGTTCCACACCACAGCGCTGCGAGGTTCCGAATTTGAGGTGAACATTCCGGTTCCTTTCCTCAAAGACGGCGCGTTCCTGGCCCAGAGTCTGGCCACGTATCCCACAGCGCGTGCGATTCGACGACTCGGTCGGTTGGACGAAGCGCAGTGGAGTGTCGTCGAGAAGGCGGTGTTCCGCTGGCTGGGGCGCGACTTGTAAGCCCGCAGGCACTTTTTGCAAATTCATGATCGCATTGCACGACAGCGAACCTTCCGCCCCCGACCTCGTCGCGCAGGTCGAGCAAATCTTTTCCCCCACCGGCGTCTTCTCGAAATCCCGCAACTTCGAGTATCGGCCGCAGCAGCAGGAGATGGCGGTGGCCGTGGCGCGCGCACTGGTGAAGGGGGAAAACCTGCTCGTCGAAGCGGGCACGGGTGTTGGCAAGAGCTTCGCCTATCTTGTGCCGGCGATCCTGTTCGCGGTAGCCAGGTCGAAGAAGGCGGTCATCAGCACGCACACGATCAACCTCCAGGAGCAGCTCACGGAAAAGGACCTGCCCCTGTTGGCGCGGGTGCTGCCAGTCAAATTCGATTTCACGATGCTCAAGGGGCGCGGGAATTACCTTTGCACGCGACGGCTGCACAAGGCGATGTCGCAGGCGGGCAGCTTGTTCACGTCGTCAGAGACCGCGGAGTTGCGCCGCGTTTACGAGTGGTCGAAGAAGACGAAGGACGGGAGCCTGTCGGACTTCGATACGGAGCCGGACGCCAACGTGTGGTCGCACGTCTGCTCGGAGCGCGGGTTGTGCGCGCCCAGGATTTGCGGCTTCCAGTCGGACTGGGCGAAGCAGAACGGCATCTGCTTCTTCCAGCGGGCGCGCAGCCGCATCCTTTCCGCGGACGTGGTGGTGCTCAACCACACGCTGTTCTTCACGCTGCTGGGCGGCGTCGAGGAGGCGCCGGAGGGCGGAGTGCTGTTCAAGAACGATTTCGTGATCTTCGACGAGGCACACACGGTCGAGCAAGTGGCCTCGAGGCACATCGGCCTGGGCGTGTCGAGCGGGCAAGTGCGCTACTCGCTGCATCGGCTTTGGAATCCGCGCACGCAAAAAGGCTTGTTCGCCCTGTTGAACCAGGGGAAGGGAGCGAAGCTGGTGACCGACGCGCTGGGGGAGGCCGACGAATTCTTCCACAAGGTCGAGGAGGCTTGCGAGACGGTTCACGAGGAGCAACGCCGCGGCAAGCGCAGTTACGGCGAAGCCACGCCGCCGCGCGCGTGGAGCGAATTGCGCATCCGGCGGCCGGAACTCGTGCCGGACAACCTGACGCTGCCACTGACACGGCTGCGCGAAAAGGTGGGCGAACTGATCGAGACTTCGGACGACAAGGAAACCGGCCAGGAACTGGCCGAGTGCAACCGGCGCCTGGACGAGTTGTGCAAGGCGCTGGCGGCCTTTCTCAAGCAGAGCGCGGAGAACCACGTCTATTGGGTCGAGCGCACCGGCAAAGCGCAAAAAACCCTCGCGCTGAACGCCGCGCCGATCGACGTGGCCGATTTCCTGCGACGCCGCCTGTTCGGCGCCGGCACGAGCGTGGTGATGACGAGCGCGACGCTGGCGACGGTAGGGCAGGCGTCTCGCCTGCCCCGCGAGCGCGCCAGCGCGAGCAAGCAGGCAATGGATAAGGGAACTTCGCCGGCTTCGCCGGCGGGGGCAGGCGGGACGCCTGCCCTACTCTTCACCCCGTTCGACCCTGGAGCGCCAGTCGCCATTTACGGACGGCGCTTCCCGCATTGGCGGCAGGAAGGCTGCACGTACTTCGTCACCTTCCGACTGGCCGATTCCATCCCGCAGGCAAAACTGCGTCAGTGGGTCGCGGAGCAAGAGCGATGGTGGACGGAACACCCAGAGCCGCATTCGGAGGCCGATCGCGCCGACTACCACGAGCGATTCACCGAGCGCTTCCACCAATGGCTTGATGCGGGTTTGGGCCAATGCTGGTTTCGTGACCCAGGACGGGCGGGGATTGTGGAGTCGGCCCTGCGGCACTTTGACGGCCAGCGCTACGTGCTCGGCCATTACGTCGTGATGCCGAATCACGTTCACGCGCTGGTGCGTCCCATCCAGGGCTGGTTGCTCAAGGACATTCTCCATTCGTGGAAATCGTTCACGGCGCATCAGCTGAACGATGCCATCGGACAGACAGGGACGTTCTGGCAGCAGGAAACCTTCGATTGCATCGTGCGCAACGAGGCGCAGATCGAGAAATATGCTGCCTACATCCGCGAGAACCCTACGAAAGCCGGTTTGCCAGAAGGTCAGTTTCGTCTCGGGAGCGGCTCGAACGTAGGGCAGGCGTCTCGCCTGCCCGGCGAGCGCGTCAGCGCGAGCCGTGGCAGCACGCTTTCTGCGTCGGCTTCGCCGACGGGGGCAGGCGGGACGCCTGCCCTACTTTATTTCGCACGCCGCGTCGGGGGCGAGCAGGCGGAAAAGCTCCAGGCTGGCTCGCCCTTCGACTACGAGCGACAGATGAAGGTCCATATCGTGAGCAAGATGCCCGAGCCGACTCAGGAGGGCTACCGGGACGCGCTGGCCCAATGGATCGAACACTTCGTCACCCAGACCCACGGCAAGGCGTTCGTGCTCTTCACCAACCTCCGGCTCATGCACGAAGTGGGCGAGCGGATGCAGCCGTTCTTTGATCGCCTGGGCATCGAGTGCCTCGTGCAGGCCACCGGCACCCCACGCTCGGTGATGCTCGAGAAGTTCAAGGCGGACGTGGATTCCGTGTTGTTCGGCGCCGAGAGTTTCTGGCAGGGGGTGGACGTGCCGGGCGAGGCGCTGTCCAATGTGATCATCACGCGCCTGCCGTTCGCGGTGCCAGACCATCCGCTCATCGAAGCGCGCATCGAGGCCATCGAGGCGCAGGGCGGAAACTCATTTACCGACTTCTCCCTGCCCGAGGCCGTGCTGAA
This sequence comes from uncultured Bifidobacterium sp., assembly GCA_964652165.1. Lineage (GTDB taxonomy): Bacteria > Verrucomicrobiota > Verrucomicrobiia > Limisphaerales > JADJPG01 > DASTLJ01. The sequence continues at coordinate 6,265 of CAZZAQ010000098.1, read as the reverse complement.
ATTCCGCCAGGGCGTCGGCCGCTTGATCCGCTCGAAGACCGATCAAGGCATCATCGTCGTGCTCGACAACCGCGTGCTCACCAAGCGTTACGGCCAGGCCTTCCTCGACGCGCTGCCGAAGTGCCCGGTCGAAATCGTGTAGAGCGCACCTCAGTTTTGTGCAAGCGATCGCTCTCACCAGTTCTCACCCCTCACCCCGGCCCTCTCCCCGTTGAGGGGAGAGGGAGTCGCGTCGCACGCGCTCCGAAATGGGCCAGCCAATCGACACGAGGCGCCCAACGGCTCGTCCCGGGAAGGCGCCGGCGCGGATCCTCTTTCTGCAATAAACGCCTTAAGGAAGTCTTAAAGCCGCCGATGCGTTTGTACCGGCGTTACGTCGAAGCGGCCCCTCGGGCAATCGACGCGCGAGGGTCCGGCAGAAAATCTGCTCAAAACATGACGTGGTAAGCCTATGCGCGTAAAAACGAATTCTGGCCAGGGCCCAGCGGCCTGGCGAGTTGCCTTCACGCTGGTCGAGGTGGTCGTGTCGATGCTGGTGATCGGCATTATGGTGGTGGCGCTGTACGCCGGCCTGGCGTGGTGCACTGCCTCGGTGCGGATAGCTCGGGAAAACCTGCGCGCCACGCAGGTCATGGTCGAGAAGATGGAGGTCGTTCGCCTGCTCACCTGGGACCAGATCAACTCCAACAACATTCTACCGGCCCAATTCACAGCGCCGTACGCCTCGAGCATCGCCTCGGCCAAGAATAACACCAACAACTTCGGCATCACCGTCACCAACTCCGGCGGGTTCCTCTACTACGGCACGATCACGCTTGTGCCTCCTGTGGATACGCAATTGCTTGCCACGTACACCAATGACCTGCTCGTCGTCATCGTGGAGGTTGCTTGGACCAACAGGGGATTGCCCCATTACCGGCACATCAGTTCATACGTGTCACGTTATGGAATCCAAAACTATGCCCTCAACTGAAGTGGCGATTCGCCGCAGGCGGGCGGGGCGCATCTTGACACTGCCCCCTTTCGCCGCCAGCGGACTCCCTCTCCTCCCTCCGAGGGAGGAGAGGGCCGGGGAGAGGAGGGCCGTCGGGTCCAGCGATCGCCCCTCTCCCCGGCCCTCTCCCCGCTCCTGCGTCGCGGGGAGAGGGAGAAGCCCGGGGGCAATGTCAGGATGCGCCCGGCGGGCGGGCGCCATGCTATTCGAGCTGCTCGTGTCGATCGGTGTCGGCACGATCGTCGTATTGGCCTTGGTGGTGTTGACGATTTACAGCGCGCGCAGCTTTGCCGTGCTGGCCAACTACGTCGACCTGAACGCCGCGGGCTCGCGGGCGATGGATACGCTCACGCGCGACATCCGCCAGTGCGTCGCGTTGACGAGTTATTCCACCAACCAACTGGTCTTCAACGACGGAACCAACGCCGCCGGCCTGATTTTCACTTACGACCCCGTTGGTCGCACGCTGGTTCGCCGACAGGCCGGCTACACCAACACGCTGCTGACGGGGTGCGACGCGCTCCAATTCTCCATTTATCAACGCACTCCGCTGGCCGGCACGTACGACCAGTATGCGACGGCCACGGCCACCAACTGCAAGGTGGTGGCGGTCAAATGGACCTGTTCCCGGACACTCATGGGCGTGACGGCTACCACTGAAACCGACGAGGAGGCCAAGGTGGTCATCCGCAAACATTGAACGATGAGAACTTCCAATTCCTTTCGCCCGCGGGCTCGCGGCGGCACGCTCTTCGCCACCATCGTCATCACGGCCATCATCGGGCTGGCGTTGGCCGCGTATCTGACCCTGACCACCAACCAGAACCAACTGGTCGTTCGCTCGCAAGTGTGGAACTGCGCCATGCCGGTGGCCGAGGCCGGCCTCGAGGAAGCGCTGACCCATTGCTACTGGAACTTTCCGACCAACATGGTCGCGGAAAGCTGGTACCACTACAACGGGCGGTACTTCAAGGCCAATATGGTGGGTGATGGCGGCCTGGCCGGACCCGGCCGAAGATGGGGCCAGCTCAAAGAGAACGGCTTCTTCAACGTCACTATCACTTCCAATACGCCGCTGAGCTTCACCGTCACCTCTACCGGCCACTTCCTCATGCCCGGTTCGGATGGGTGGGTGGACCGCACGATCCGCGTCTCCGCCACGAACATGCCGGTCTTTGTAGGCCCCATGATTCTGAGGGACAAAGTGGACATGAACGGCAACAACGTTCTGACCGACAGCTACGATTCCACCGATACGAACAAGAGCACGCTGGGCAAATACGATCCCGTCAAAGCCGGCGACAATGGCGACATCGCCTGCCTGAGCGGTTTGAAGAATTCCTTCGGAGTCGGCAACGCGAATATATGGGGCCGTGTCTTAACGGGCCCTGCAGGGGTTGTCGAGGTCGGCCCGGGTGGGGCCGTCGGCAGCGTGGCGTGGCAGCAGGGCGGCAACGCCGGCATTGAGCCCGGTTGGTGGCAGACTGACCTGAATTATAGCATGCCAGCCGTCACGGCGCCCTTCGCCTCGGGATCGCCTCCCACCTCTGGCACGGTCGGCACGAACTCTTACGTCAACGTCCTGGGCAACGGCAATTACATGCTGACCAAGCTGCAGGACGATACCATTGTGACCGGCAACGCCGTGCTTTACGTCACCGGCGACATCAAGTTCGCCACCGACGAGAAGCTGGTCATCGCGCCCGGAGCCAGCCTCAAGATTTACTGTGGCTCCTCGGGCGCCGTCTTTGGCGTGATAGACAATCAGAACACCAATCCGAACACCTTCATTTATTTCGGATTGAAATCGAACAACACCATCGACCTTCAGGGCCAGGACGGAATAGTCGGCTGCATTTATGCGCCCGAGGCGGCACTTACCCTGAACGGCCACAGCACGCTCTACGGCAGCATCGTGGCCAGCGGCGCCAAGCTCAACGGCAACGCCGCCATCCACTACGACGAAAGCCTCCGCAGAGTCCTGCCCAGACGCGGGTTCGTCATCACCGCCTGGAACGAGCTGTAAGGCGCAAGTGGTCCAATCCTGGTGGGGCGAGCGTCCCCGCGAGCCGTTTCCTGGAACGAGCTGCATGGCGCGAGAAGACCAAGCCTCCACCCGAGCATCCGTTCACTTGAGGCCGTTGGTCTGAAGCATCAAGCCGGGCGTCGGATTCAACGCGTCGGGAAGTTTCTCATCCGCGAAGTAAACTTTTACGGGATGCTGCCTGGCGTCCGTGAAGGATTTCATGAGCCAATTCTCGACGAACTCGGCGGTCTGTTTGCGGGCGTTTTCCCGGACGAGCGGGACATTCTCCCTGGCGCGGATTGTGACGAGCGAAGTGATGGAGCGCTTCAGGTTTTCCTGCGCTTCGGCGGTCTTGATAAGGCCCTTCCTCACTTCATAGCTGATGGCCGAGGCGTCCACGGCCGGTTTGTTGAAGTGCAGCGGCGGCGCGGTGACGAGGATGACGCCGTCCTTGAGCACGAAGCGCCACGAGGCGTTGAAGTCGAGATAATACGTGTACTCGACGGGCGCGCGGGCTTCGACGACGACGTCCGGCAGCGGGACGTAGCCGAAAGCGGTGCTCGGCTGGTTGGTCCGCGTGAAGACTTCCGTTTGCCGCAGCGTGGCGACCTGGAGGTGCTGGTGATTGCTGATGGTGGTGGCGTAGCTGAGAAAGACGGTGGTGATGGTGCCCTGGTTGAACGCCGCGGCGATGTTCGACAGGGCGTGGCCCGCCTTGTCGATGACCTGGCCGGCTTTGTCGAGTGTCTTGCCAGGGATGGCCGTGCAGGTCCTTAGAAAGATCACGGCGTTAAGCGCGAGGATGCCGACCACGACCATCCACATGGTCGCGCGGGCCCAGGATTGCTGGGGCGTCGGTTGGGGCGGGCTTTGCGGCGGCGCTTCCACGTGGAAGGTGTAATCCGGGGCCGGGCGGATTGCCACGTCAAATTCGTCCACAGTTGCTGGAAGAATCGGATGCTGGAACCCATTCTCACCCCTCACCCCGGCCCTCTCCCCTTGAACCCCACTCCTACTCTTACTCTTACTCCTACTCTCAATTCTTTCATGCCCAGTAGATTAAGAGTAAGAGTAAGAGTAGGAGAACGACGGCGCGCAGGATTAGGGTTCAGGGGTTCAATGCGCGAAGATTTGCTTGGGAGAATTCTTTGAGGGGAGAGGGAGAACGGCCGGCCGGCGCGCGCGCGTTCGGTTCGCCGAAGTCTTCGTTGCGGAATCAGCCCGGGCACGTTGCAATCCGTGGAATGCAAGTGTCCGAAACCGTGCAATGCCCCTTTTGCGGGCAGGGTTTCGAGTTGGTGATCGACACCAGCCAGCCCACGCAACGATTCACGACGGACTGCGAGATCTGCTGCCGGCCCTTCGAGGTCGTGGCGGAATGCGAGCCGGGCGAGATTCTCTCCTTGGATGTGCTGGGCGGTTGATGGAGACTGCGCCCTCATGACAGCACAAGGCATTCTTTGGATTTACATCGGGCTGCTCGTTGGCGGCGGAATCATGGGGCTGGTCAAGGGTGGCAGCAAAATCTCGCTCATCACCTCCGTGGCATTTGCGATTCCGCTCATCCTTTGCGAATTCAACGTTCTCCCGTTCAACGCCGCGAAATGGATTCTGCTCGCGCTGCTGGTCGTGTTCGCGTGGCGGTTCAGCCAGTCGAAGAAATTCATGCCCGGGGGGCTGTTGCTGGTGCTCACGCTGGCGGCGCTGGCAGGGCTGTGGTTTGTGAAGTGACGCGGCCGATGCCTAATCGCTGGGACCGCCGGCTTCCAGCCGGCGACTCCAAATACGCCGCCAGGATGGCGGCGGTCCCAGCCCGAGCCGCGCTCAGGCCGGGTTTGGCGGAGGCTTGTCCGGGAGCGGTGGCTGTGGGCTGCCATTCTGCTTCCCCAGTTCCTTCAGATCTTCCTCCAAAAACTTGCACACGTCTTTGAACTTGGGGGCGTTCCTGGGGTTGAGCTGGATGAGAAGCTGGTGGGCTTCGAGGCAAGTGCGTTGAAGCTCCTCATGGCCGGGATGACTCGGGGAGGATTCGACTGACTTGAGATTGTCGGTCTGGACCGCCGCGCCGTTGAGGACTTTGAAATTCTCCGCGACACCGAGGTTTTCGAGCAGACCTGATATCCGGGGGCTGGGATTGAGCAGCTCGATGGCGGCGGCGGGATTCCCGTCGGGTGCTTCGCTGAAGCGGATGCCCAGCCCGGCCAATACGCCCAGGAAGGTGCTGTCCATGAGTTGACACTTCGTGAGGTCGAGGATAAAGCGCCGGTGGCCCTTGTCACGGAGGCCGAGCAGGAGTTTTCGAAAATCGACGCTGCAAGCGCACCCCGCCCGCCCCGAGATTTTTACGCAGACGAACTGATCATCCACCCACACTTCCAAGCTGACCGGAGTGGCACTCATACAACTTCGTGCCCAAACAGTAGAGGCGCGCACCGGGGCGAGTCAAGCGACCCGGTGGCAGCCGCACCACCAACGTAGGGCAGGCGTCTCGCCTGCCCTGGCCGCGTAGCGGCCAAACGAGGACGCGCCTTCGGCGCTGGGCAGGCGAGACGCCTGCCCTACGTCAGCGGGCAAAGCGCGCCGGGGTCCTTTGCCGAGAGACTCCTGGCGGGCGCGAACCGTCGCCGCGGACAATCTGAATCAACGTCTGCTGCAGCACGAGCCGTTCATCCAGGCTGCTGCTGACGAGGCGGCGGTTGCAATCGAGCAGCAGGCCCATCGCCCGGACCAACTCGGCGGTCGTGTAGTTCCTGACTTGCGTCAGGGCCTTGTGCAGGACGAAAGGGTGCATCGCCAACGGATTGAAGCGTTTGTCCTGCGGCAGTTGATCGGCTGGAATGCGTTCGAGCCGGCCCTTAAAGCGAGCGTAATCGTCGCCCGAATCGACCCATCCCTCGCGGATCATTTCCCCAAGGAAGAGCAGCACGCGGACCTTTGAAATGACGCCGTAGAGGAGACCGATCTCGGACTTCTTTTTGTCGAATTGCATTTGCCACAGTTCCTCGTCGAGGGTGCGAAGGAGCCGCGGCAGGTCGCGGTCGCCCAGCGCATCGGCAACGGCAAAGGCACGGGCCTGCTTGTTTCGGGTGACGACCGCGGCGACGTCCTCCAGGGTAATGGCGGCGCGTTCGCCGACGTAGAGGGAGAGCTTCTCGACTTCGCTGGCCAATTGCTGGGCGTGCGGGCCGACGTTGTTGACCAGGCTGGCCAGCGCGTCGTCGTCGATCGTTTTCTTGCGGGCGCGC
>CAZZAQ010000097.1:1726-10351 GCA_964652165.1 uncultured Bifidobacterium sp. | reverse complement strand
CTTCAACGTCCGTCCGCGCATTCTCGGCCCATACCCCGATGCGGCACGACGTGGTGATTGTGGACTCGAGCTGTGCCAGAAGGCGCACGATGTCCCCCGCGCGAGCCGGCGACTTGAAATCGAACGGGCCGAAGAGCTTCGTCACGAACGTGGCCTCGGGAAACGCCAACGATGCCGCAATGTACGCCATGTCGTCCGCCCACTGCATGAGGTAGCCGCCGAACAACGTGCCGCCGTGGTTCAGGAACTCCGGGCGGATCAGCAGCATCTTTTCGTGTCGCGGAAACTGTCGTGGGGCATCGTTCATCGCAGTACCTCCCTGACCATTCCGCAGTCCTTGCCCGGGCGCAACCGCGATTCGGTTGCGTTACGAATTCAATGAATGAGTCGTTGCCAAGAATTCGCCGGGGCTGCTACTGTCGGGCCATCTCAATGATGAGCTTGACTCTCACGCCAGGTGTGGCCGTTTCGGGCAAGGAGCTGACCTGGATAATCACCAGCTACTTCCTGGGGTGTTTCACCGCAGGGTATTACTGGACGCGCTGGCGCACCGGGCGGGACATCCGCGCGGAAGGCAGCGGCAGCGTGGGCGCGCGCAACGTGGGACGGTTGTTGGGCGCGCCGGGCTTTCTGATCACGTTCCTCCTCGATTTCGCCAAGGGCGTGCTGGCGGTGGCAGGCGCGACGTACTTCAAACTCGGGCCGGAGTCGATCGTGGCTTCGGTGGTGGCGGTGGTGGTGGGGCACAATTGGCCCGTGCAACTCCGCTTTCGGGGCGGCAAGGGCATTGCAACGTCGCTGGGTGCGTTGTTGGCCTACGATCCATTCATCGTGCTGTGTCTGGCCGCGATTTTCCTGCCGGTGTGGGTCATCCTGCGCGGGCTGACGATGAGCGGACTCGTCGCCTTCGCGCTGGCTCCGCTCGGAGTCTTTCTCTGCGGTCTGGAGAAAGTGGGCGTGGCGGCGGTGTCGTTCCTGGCAGTCCTGGCGTTGTTGACGCACCGGCGGAACATCCGGGAAGAAGTTGCTCGCCTTGTTTTTCATCGTTCGGTAGAACAAGCGCCAGTCGAAATGCACAAAGGACCGAACGATGAAGCCTGAGCCGGGGCTGCGATTCAAAATTGCGACGGAAGACTGGGAGTTCGAGGCGGTTCACCGTCTCAACTACAAGACGTTCGTCGAGGAAATTCCCCAGCACGAACGCAATCCGCAGCAGCGGCTGGTGGACAAATTTCACGCCGAGAACACCTACGCCATCTGCCTGACGGGCGGCGAACTGGTGGGGATGGTGTGCGGGCGCAGCCAGCGGCCCTTCTCGCTGGACAAGAAGGTCCCGGACCTCGACGCGCATCTGCCGCCGGGCTACAAGGTGCTGGAAGTGCGGCTGCTGTCGGTGGAGAAGGAATATCGCAACGGGTTCGTTTTCTCGAAGCTGGTCGGTCTGCTGGCGCAGCACTTCAAGGAGCAGGGCTTCGACATGGCGATCATTTCGGGCACCACGCGGCAGTTGCGGCTCTACAAACACCTGGGTTTCGTCCCGTTCGGCCCGGTCGTGGGCGCCGGCGAGGCGCAATTCCAGCCGATGTATCTCACGCTGGAGAAGTTCATTCAGATGTCCGAGGCCCTCTCGCCGCCCAGCGACGCGGTCGAGAAAATCCTCGCCAGCTACCTGCCCGGTCCGGTGGACGTGCACGCGGAAGTCCGCAAGGCGTTCGAGCGGGGGCCGGTGTCGCACCGGTCGGACGGTTTTATGGCCGACTTCAAGGCAACGAAGCGGCTCTTGTGCGAACTGACCGGCGCGAAGTCGGTCGAGGTCCTCACCGGTTCCGGCAGCCTGGCCAACGACGCGGTCTGCGCGCAGATTTCGCTGCTGGACGCGCCCGGGCTGGTGTTGAGCAACGGCGAGTTCGGCGAGCGCTTGATCGATCACGCCACGCGGCAGGGGTTGAAGTTCGAAGTTTACAAGATGGCCTGGGGCGAGCCGCTGGACCTGGCCGAGGTGCGCCGCCGCCTCGAAGCGAACCCGAAACTGGGTTGGCTCTGGGCGACGCATTGCGAAACCTCAACCGGCATCCTCAACGACCTTGAGGCGCTCAAGGCCCTCTGCGCCGCGCGGGGCGTGAAGCTTTGCCTGGATTGCATCAGCTCGATTGGCACGGTGCCGGTGAATCTGGACGGCGTTTACCTCGCCTCGTGCGTGAGTGGCAAGGCGCTCGCGTCGTTCCCCGGCCTGTCGATGGTGTTCTACAACCACGAACTCCGTACCGCGCCCCGCACGCTGGCCCGCTACCTGGACCTCGGCTACTACGCGGAGAAGAATGGTGTGCCCTTCACGACCTCCTCAAACCTCCTTTACGCCCTCCAGACCGCCCTCAAGCGCATCTCGTGGCCGGAGAAGTTCGCGCAACTCGCCGAGGTCAGCGCCTGGCTTCGCGCCCGGCTCCGGGAGCTGGGCCTGCAAATCGTCGCGCCGGACGCCCACGCCGCGCCGGCCGTCGTGACCCTCGCGCTACCGCCTGAAGTGTCCTCCAAGACCATCGGATTCCAACTCAAGAAGGCCGGCTACCTCCTGAGCTACAACAGCAGCTACCTGCTCCCGCGAAACTGGATTCAGATCTGCCTCATGGGCGAATGGTCACGCGAACACGTGGAGGCGTTGCCGGACGTGCTCGCGAAGCTTTGCGCCGCCCACCGCGCCCGAAAGCGGGACAAGGCGTCGCCCGTAGGGGTCACTCATTAGCGTGAGTGGTCAGTTCTTGATATTGTCAACTGAATTGACGCCGGCCACCCTCCCGCTATGGCCCGCAAGCTCAGAGTCGAATGTCCGGGCACGATTTGCCACTTCACGAATCGCGGCGACCGGCACCTGGGAACTCGAGGCTATCTGAACCCTCTGCTGTATCGACGCAGGAACGCTGGCCGAATGTAGCCTTTATCAACGAGCGACTACTTTATGAACCCCTATGGTCCATCGAAACTCCGGGGTTACGTTAAGGCCCCTAAAGGTTTTGACGCCCAAAAATATCTGGAATTGCGGAGCGGTGCTGCACTAGAGATTGCCAATTACACGGCGCTTATTGTCTTCCCCGATGGCAGGGTCGGTTCTGGTACGTTCGTCAACACAAGCGGCCTAGACGGCATCTTGACAGCTCACCACGTCGCAATGGAAATAATCAGGCCAAAGGTTCGGTTCCGTCTGGTCATAGCGTCATACGCGCACAAACTAACAGTCTCCGCGGAACAGTTTGAACATGTCGTCATCGGCGATTCGACCGGTAACACTCGCCGACAGTCAGGGCCAGATTTGTCCTTCCTCAGAATCCGGGATGTTCTGCTTGTTGGCACGATAAAAGTCCACAAATCATTCATTCACTTGGATGGAAAGGATTTCTCATTTTTCCGCCGATATCCCAAGCGGCGGATGGCATGGTTCGTCGCTGGCACTCCGTATGAGTTCGCCCAGGCACTCGGAATCCATGGCGCACCTCCAGAGCCGTTAACCAAACTGTCCAATTTTATCGGGCACGCTGATTACTCATCCATCTCGGAGCGAAACGGCTTCGATTACATTAAGGTGAAAGTACCTGCCGCTGAGCATGACTTTCCTTCGCATTACGGTGGCGTGAGCGGCGGCGGCATCTGGATGGTGCCGCTTTCAATCGGTGATAGTGAGGACCTGAACAGCATTCAATACGAGGCCCCGTTCCTTGGCGGAGTCGTATTCTATCAATCGCCGCTCAGGAAGAAAGAAAGAGTGCTCACCGGTCATGGCCCGAGTTCCATCTATGCGCGCTGCACACAGTTTATCCGAGAAAGCCACTAACGATCCTGCTTCTTCTCCAAAACTTGTAATGGCTAGGTTCTTGAATTTGACAACTGAAGTGGCGCCGGCCATTCTCCCGCTATGGCCCGCATGCTCAGAGTCGAATATCCGGGCGCGATTTAGCACCTCATGAATTGCGGCGACCTACGCCTGGGAATTCGGTGCTATCTGAAGCATCAGCTGTATTGTATTACGGCAGGAAGGCTGGCCGAACTTAGAGCGTGTTTCGAAAATGCCTTCATACGGCCGCCAGGCGCTTGAGCATGAGACGAATCATGCAAATCCGAACCATTGTCTCGCTGTGATCCAGTCGCACTTCATAGTCTCGGCAAAGCCGTCGCGACTTGGTGAGCCAACCGAAGGTGCGTTCCACGATTCACCGCTTCGGAAGCACCTTGAAGCCTTTGGCCTGGTCAGATCGTCGCACGATTTCCAGCTTCAGTTTGCCGAAGGGTCGGAGTTGCTTGACCCACTTCACCAATGCTCCGAGGTAGCCGCCATCGGCCCAGATAATCTGCACTCGCTGATACATCGACATCAAAAGGCGGATGAGACCCTTGGCCGCGTCGCGATCCTGCACTGCGGCCGATGTGATCGTCATCGCCACAATCAATCCCAGGCTGTCCACCGCCAGGTGGCGTTTGCGTCCCGACACCTTTTTGGCTGCGTCGTAGCCGCGTTCTCCTGCTTGATCGGGGGTCTTGACCGATTGGCTGTCAATGATGGCCGCCGTCGGCGCGACCGCTCGCCCCTCGGTCTTGCGCAAGCAGTCCTGCAGCGTGTCGTGAATAAATCTCCAGGTCCAATCCTTGCTCCACGCACGGAAGTAGCCATACACCGTTGGCCAAGGGCCGAAGTCTTTTGGCAGCAGTCGCCAGGCACAGCCGGAGCGAACGATGTAAAAGATGGCGTTGACCAAGGTGCGACGCTCCCGCTTGATGGGGCGGCCGCGTTTTCCTTTTCCAGATTTGGGAGCCGGAACCAGGGACTGGATTTGGTTCCATTCTTCATCAGTGAGGTCTGTTGGATAACAAGTAGGATGCGTTTGCATCCCTCCCATCTATAGGAAGCACCTTGTTTGTACAATAACGTTAAAGTTGCAACTGGCATTTTCAAAACACGCTCTTAGAGGAAAGGACTGGGAGAAAGCACTCGACAAGTGGATTAACGACGTTTACGGAGCGAACTCAGACCAGCCAGGCGATGCTAGCTCAACCCCGATATCGAAAAGGCCTGAAACATGGGAGGAGATCGTCGTCTTGTGCGATATGAATATGCCACACCATCTGGTCCTGGAAACGCAGACATTCGACAGTTTCCTTTGTGCGTTCTTGGAGTTTTTCTGGAGCACCGGAATTGAACTGGAGATCAGCCCCGGCTATCGATTTTTGGATCCAGATCGATCGTCAGAACTGAATCCCGGGGCCGGCGATCAGTCAGAGCGGAGCCTGCGATACCGCGATCAGTTACGGCGAAACCTGCGATACCGCGACAAGTCATTGCGGAACGTACGATACCGACGGCGAGTGGGAGAGAACTTGTTCCGATCCCTTCACCTTCTTTGCGTGATGTTTGAGCGTCGCATCATAGAGGAGAACTCAACCGTACACGTCGAGGATTTTGCGAAGCGGTTCCCGCCCACTCAAGACGGACCAAGAAAGGAACGGGCCGATTGGTTGTTTGCGCGACATTGGTATTCAACTTTGGTGGACAACCTCACAGCCCGGCACAAGGAAACGAAACAATATCTCTGGCAGCCCGAGAGTTTAAAAATCAAGATCATGCCTCTTCCATACCATCTGGGCAGCGCGATCGAGCAAGGAAAGGAACGGCTGGACCCGGTGGCGTGCTGGGGCGAATGGCATCTGGCGGTTCTCGCGGGGAGTGAAAACGAGGCCCTGGCAGTCGAATTGGTCAACAACCTCATGAGCAGTCGCAGAATCTGCGAACGCGCCAGTAGTTGCGCAGCTCTTCCGACAGTCGAGGAGTTCTACACCCGGTACGGCGATGAACCATGCCTGCGTCTTCCTGAACGGTCGGACATCAAGCTTCCACAAACGACATACAACGAAATGAGGAAAAACATCTTCAGGCACGCAAAGTCCAGAAACCAGATTTTCGATTACCATCATTGCATGAGAGAGTTACACGCTGTGCTCTCGCGCATTCAAAAGTCGCCGTCTGAAGCGAAGGAGAAGCTCGGAGAGCTAGTCAAAGAAGCCATGAAACGTATCGAAAGACATCAGTTTCACGAGATGATGCTCCACTAATCTATCTTTTACTATCAAAACACGACTGCTGCCTTACCAGTATGAACGCAAAGCACCAACCGCAAGCTCGACCAGACAAAGCAAAGGCTTGGACCAAGTGGAGGGCCCCAGAGAAGTTCAAATGGCGGTTCCTTTTCGGCTTCGTCTTCTGGTGTGCGTTTGGACTCATTCTCTGGGCCTGGAACCAACGTAGCATTCCACAAGGCCACGAACAAATATATCATTTCACCACGTCATTTGAGGCCTTTCACGCGTTGGTCGATGGCTTGGCGCTCGTCTGCTTGCTCTTCACCGTGTGGCAGCAGCAACGCGAGCTGGATCATTTGCAACAGCAACAGCAAATACAACGCGAGGCGTTCGACCGCCTCAGCTTTCAAAATAATTTTTCAATTTACTTTCGGTATTCAACCAGTTTCTGTTTTCTCTCAGCGAAGGAAACCGTGAGGGGCGGGAATGCACAGCCGAATGGAAGCGAATACTTGTCGGTGAGTTCAAGTCCATCAAAGAGGTTGGCAGGCAGGCCAAGGGTGATGCCTTTAAGGCGATGTTCAAGCCTCGCCAGAACCACATGCTCGCGTATTTTCAGCATTTACGCAACGTACTGGAAATCATTGAAAATGAATGGCCACTTGAGCATGAGGAGATCTCGAGTCCCGACTCGGAGATGAAACAATACGTTGAAATGGTCAAGGCTCAGATCTCTCCCGATGAGAGGCGCTTGCTCGAGTTCTATTGTTGCACAGGACCGGGGAAAAGAATGGGAGAACTTGTCGAAAGGTTTGGCCTTTTGCGTAGCCAGATAGAGGAACCTTTGGGAGAGGAAGCCGAAGGAATGGATGCTCAATTCAATCGTTCAACTTGAGCAGATTTTCGAAAATCAGGGCCACCTATGACACGAGCTGTAATATCTGATGAGTGTTTCCACGAAATACCTTCCAGCACGCGAAGCGGCGATGTGTTGTTTCGTCTTCGCATGGATTGCTAGTGGCCGTGTTGCATCTGGTATTTCTTCGTTTCCGGACGTTTCAGCAATTGTGGCCATCGGTGGCGAATTCGCAAGGCTGGAAGTTCCAGCTTGCGCAGGCCAGTCCAGTTTGGCGCGCGAGGGAAAATTCGCCGGTTCTGGATGCGAAGTTCGATAAACAAGAGTCGCTTTCGCCAGAGAATGCTATTCCAGCGGCGCGGTCGTTCCCCGAAAGCGATCACAGGCGCCTTTAGATTTTTGACCGGACTCCACCAGCGCGCCTTCCGGAAAAGCGGGCGCCACTCGATGTGGACGAAAGAACGCCCGGAAGCAGGCCGTATCTTGCGCAAAGTGCGCAGGAGTTCGTCGGCGCCGGCGCCGTGCTGGACGGCAAGGCGGGTTGCTGTCCAGGAGAGCAACCGAGCAGTCTGCTTCTCCGGAAAGATCCGCTGCTCGGCGTCGCCCATCGCGTTCCTGAACGCTCGCACGCAGCATTGAGGTTTTCGCGGCCACCTAACGAGCCTTTGGGCTCCCGCGGCGTTCCAGTCGAACGACTCTGCCGTTACGTTCCAGAGTGCGGACAGCCGTTCGTCCCTGGAGGGGCCTCGGACCACCTGCGATAGATGGTCCGGTTTGAGACGGCGAAACCGGTTGGGCTGCGCCGTCTCACCTTGGCTTGTCTCCGCCTTGTGCGCTTCGGTTGGCGCTTGAGGGGTCTGCGCGTATTGCCGATGGACACGCTCCCCAATGTCTAGGCAACGGGCAGGAAAACCGTTGCAGAGATTTTGAGACATCCAAGCAATGTGAAACCCCTTTTGCTCCGGTTCGATGGTGAGACCGAGGCGTTGCCGAAGTTCGGCTGCGAGTTGCACTTGGTAGATGACGCGGGTTGCGACTCCACCGGCGAAGGAGTCAATACGCGTCTCGGAGTTTTGGGTGCCGTCAGGAGCCAAGCCCTTGATCTTGAGAACTGCTTTCGTGCGGAGAAGCGGTTCTTGGTTGCGGGTTGTCCGATGCTCAATCGAAACACGTTCGAGAGAACCTTGCTGAACCTTCCCCGCGTCCCCTCGTCGAAGCACGCCCATGTTCGATTCAGCATGTCTGAGCGCGTACTCTGCGGCCGACCGATGCGCTTCCTCAACGGCCTTGCGCACATCCGGAGCCGACAACGCCCAGAGCACGTTCACGCTCGCCGGGGCAGGCAACGTAAGCTTCCAGACGTCTCGTGGGCCGGAGTTATTTGGATCTTGCTGCGCGGCCTTTTCCGCTTTCTCGGCCAGTCCCTCGAACAGGTACCGAAGCGGCTCGGCCTGTCGTTTACGCTCTGAGCCGACGGAAGCCCCAAGTAACTCGATCTTCGGCGCCGCCGAGGACTTCTGAATACTTTCTGCGTTCGTTGGAGCGGCCGCCTGCGACGGTTCAGTAACCTGCACCTTTTCGGACGATTGCCGGCCTTGGCTTTCCTCCTTCTTCTTCTGGCTTCCGACAACTGGTTGGCTTTTTTCAAGCTGAGTCTGCTTCGGGATTTGAGTGCCGTCTGAATCGCGGACCTCGCCAGATCGCAGGGA
>CAZZAQ010000097.1:0-1716 GCA_964652165.1 uncultured Bifidobacterium sp. | reverse complement strand
TGCGGGTCGATTGGTTTCCTTCCTGCGTCTGGGCCGTTCGTGCTGTGTGGCCCCCTTCATTTCCTCCGCGTGGGCGGGCCTCGGATTCCGTGTCTCCTCCACTTTCTTGGAGCTTCCGCGAACTTGCTCGGGTGCGGACTGTTGCTCCTTCGGGCGGACCTCCTGGGATGTGACATTGTCGTTGACCGCGCGCGCGAGAGCTTGCTCGTCCATGAGCTTCTGCTCTCGCGCTGCTTGAATGAGCTTCGCAGCCTGCTCCACACCCCACCCATGAGCGACGGTCTCCTTACTCCAATTCCGATAAAGCTTGTCAATCGGCACGTTTTGCTTTTTGGGCCGAGTCTCAAGCGCCACCTTCTGCGCCGCGACGGCTCCAGACTCACCCCGTTCCTTCAGCACTTGTTTGATCTTGCGCCGCCGCTTGGAAAAGACGTCACAGGTTTCCTCGGGGACACCGCGGATGTGAAACGAATCCATTTTCCATTCTGTGCTCACGCCAAGCGTTCTCTGAAGCTCGCTTGCCAAGCGGGCCTGATAGGCGGCGTCGAGCGCCTTCTTTGCCCGGAACCAGTTGATGCTGTGCAACGCCCCGGTGGAGCCGTCCGCCCGCCCGCCCACGTTGATGATGACCGAGTGGGAATGGGGCTGCGGATCATTGGCGCGCGACGTGTAGTGCTGTTGGACGACGATAGCCAGTCCGGCTTTTTCGTGGACCGCGCCGGCTTTCCCGCTGCGCGACACGGCCAGTGTGTCCTCCAACTGCATGAGCGTCTGCGTCACAGCGCGCTGGTGGGCGCGCAGGATTTCAGACCGGACTTCTTCTGGCGCCAGTGCCCAGAGCACGCTGACGCTCTTGGGTGGACTGAAAGTGAGATCCCAGCCCATGCAACGGTCTGGGTGGCCCGCGTTCTGGACGAGTGGCATCCGTCCGTCCGGTGAGAATCCGTGGAACAAGTTGCGGAAGGATTCTGTTGTGACCGCCCCCTCCAGGCCGAGGAATTTCGCGCCCTTGCCGAACCATTGGCCGCGCTCTTCGGCCGATTCTGTGTAATACTGTTCCTGCGCGCGTTCGATGTAATAGTTTTCCCGCCCCGCTTTGATCGGTTTGGAGTTGGTCACCATCGTCGTTCAGTTTGAATGTTCGATTCGCGTAGTAGGCCGCGTTCCCGGTCTTGATCGGGTTGGAGATGGATAGCACTGGTTATTCCGACTCGAAGTTGCGTTTCACCCAGTCGCGCGCCTCCTTCTCGCTCACCTTTCCTGCGGAAATGAGCAGCGCCTCCGCCATCAGCGCCATGTCCTCGCGCAACACATCATACCGCTGATGCAACGCCCCGACGGCCTCGCGCAGCGCTTTGCGCTCCTCTCCTTCGCTCAGTGCTTCGAGCACGTATTCCCGTGCCAGCTCATGCGGACTGACATTGAGCCGCGCCGCACGTTCCACCAAAGCGCAGAGATACTCCTCTTCAAGGCGAAAACCGATCGTCACCGACGCAGGCGCGCCACGCGTCAGTTTCAGCCGTAGTTGGTTGTGGTTTCTGTTATTTGCCATTTCTCCGAGCTGAACTTTGTCACATGCGTTTCCGTCGCTCATCCAAGGGGAAGCTATTCGTCGTAGAGACTGGCGCGTCGTTGGGCAGCGGCTTGTGGTTGAGTGATGAGGGTGTGAGACAAAATTCTTCAGTTAGGCAGCCAGAGGAAGAGAATCGTTACGGG
>CAZZAQ010000096.1:0-10352 GCA_964652165.1 uncultured Bifidobacterium sp. | reverse complement strand
GCCGTCGCCGCCGATGACTGCAATGTCGTAACTTTTCATGTGCAGAGTGGTTCTCCCGCCGGTCCCGGCGGGAAGGCGGACTCTAATGGCGCGGAAGGCAGTGGCAATGGAATTCACACCTGTTTTTGAACTGTTCTCTGTCAAGTCCGTCTTCGCGGATTGCGACGTTGAACGGCCAAAAGCCCGGTCGTTGCTTTTCAACCACTTGCGAATACTGATCGGGCGCTGACGCGGCAAAAAATCATGCGAGAATATCCGACAAAAGCCGGGAAGAAGCAGCACCGCCCGGCGGGGCGATCTGCCAGTCCGAACGCGCCGAACCGGCTCCCTCAAGCGCCGCCACTGGACGCAACAGACTGCACCATTCCCTGGCTTCAGTGCGTTCAGCGTTGCTGCCGCCGCGAAACTCCGCCGGGCCCTCGGCGCGGTCGAAAAGCCCCGGCGCGCCATACTGGCCAGGAGCCTGTGGTGCAAAGGCGCGTTCAAAGCGTTGAGGACTCTATTCATCGTGCGGCCATTTTCGCACACGGGGTAGGACAACAGCGGTCCAATAGGATCAACTCCAGTAAAAAAGTTCCAACTGCTGTAGCCACAGCCAGATGCCGCGACGAAAAATGATCAGAGGCCAGAGCAGGAAAGTGGGAAAGTGGGGAACAGGGAATCCGGGAAGATCGCCTGCGGGACTGACCCGTTTCTGAAAACTGTGTCGTCAATGTCGGCGGCGCTTGGAGATCCAAATGAAAACGAACGTTCCGGACAGGATTGCGATAAGGACCAAGAGAAATAATACCGTTGGCCAATGGCCTTTCCCGAGCCCTATTTTTTCGGCGATGTCATCGAGGAACATCCGTGCCTTTGTGGAGAGCGAATGAGAAGGGATGCTTTCTTCGGCATGTGGTGGGGCTGGTGGTGGGCGGGGCATCCGCGATAACTGGGGCAGCGCAACGCCCGCCTCGTTGAAGACCTCTCGCACGCGCTGCTCCTTGAGCCGGTTGAGGCGATACCAATCTTGCTCGGTACCAATTCGGGTTATGAGAATTCGCGTTGGCTGGCCGTGCCGGTCCGGAAAGGGTTCTGCGTTGATCAAAACCCAATCCCCGGCGATGGCGGTATGCTTGGTCCCCGGAGCGAGGAATGCGTACTTTTCGTATATGGAATTGGTGAATCCCGCTGTCCCACGGAAGCCGCGAAACTTTTCATCCCACGAATATGGATAGGGCTTTTCCAGGGCAGTGTAAAGCTGGCCAAGGTTGGTTATTGGCAGAGCAGCATGCACTGACTCGTGTTGCTTCAGGAGGCCGATGATGCGATAGCCCATCTCGGTTTCCGCTGCCTCTTGTGGCTGCTTCCGCGCGCATCCCATGGGAAGCAGTCCAATAACAAGTAACTGGAAAAAACAAGCCCGCGCAAGGCATTGCATACTCAGACATCAATCCGACCATGTCGTAGCTGTACGAAATCGCTTGATTGTCGCAGCCGTGAATACGTCCACATCAATCGGCGGAGAGACTTCATCCATCAAACCTAGTTCGGCATGATCGGTCCCCGGTCCTTGTCGGCCAGGAGCATGGCCAATCTCATGTGCAATGACGCCGTACAAGCCTTTCAAATAACGCCCCGTCAAGTAGGATTGATTATTTATTAGGTTGAAATCTCCGAGGTCTGGATCCTCCACGAGTCGCTTGCTGAATTCCGCATCCCGAACCGATTCCATGTAAACTACGCTGAATCCATGTGAGGATCTTGGAACTGCCTTCTTTGGCGTTCCGCCGCGAAGCGGCACCTCTCTATCAGGATCGCCATCCTCGCTCGCACTGGGTTGATACCCAAAGACCACCGAAAACGCCCAAAACTCTAATCTATCTGTCCCTTTCAGTTGGAGGTTTTCCACGTCGAAATCGCTCGTGATGCTGTTCGCAAACTGGAATCCCGGTCCTGCATTTCGCTTGAATGGGATCGTACGCACCGTGTTCCACCCTTGCTGGTTTGCATCCACAAGTTGGATGTACGCAGGTCGAAAGCGGTATTGAATTGCTTGCACGAACTCCCCGCTGCGACCGTCAGCCGGCAGAGGCGGGGAAGTCAGATTTAGCACAGACGGATAAAGAGGGTCGTTCTGGAGGTAACGCTCATCGTCATCGAAGAGCTTGACAGCCAGTCCAATCAGATTGTTGGTTGGAACAGCGTCTATTTCCACTTCCGTAATCCAGTGAGCAATTCCGGGTCCGGATGTTGATTTGAGCGTACGGTTGGTCAGTACCCCGGAAATCTCCAGCTTCCCATTTTCAAACAGATTTAGGGACTGCTGTACGATGTCGTCGTGCTGCACTGTCACTCGGGAGTGTCCTACCGATGGGGAGTTCAAGCGAACCCGTCTAACCGATCCGCTGACAAAGTTTACGTCCGGCCCGGTTGTTGGCGGCGCGGCCATCGAGTCAAACTCCAGATACAGCTTGCGCCAGACCGTCAGCATGGGCGAAAGCGCGCCGAGGAACAAGGGAACGGGTTGTTGGTCTGGCGATACAAGGTACGGAGCGAAAGGATTGTTCACTTGCAGGAAATAGAGGTGGTTTTGGGCGCCCTCCGTGTCGAGCACGGCGGCCACTCGGAAGTTGTCCCCCGGTTGAAGAGTCACTTCGAAGGTGGTGAAGGCCTTGCCAAAAACGTCCAGCGTCAGGTTGGTCTGCCCAAGGAGTCCTTCCTGTGGCGTGCCCCGGTTGTCGTTGCCGATTTCGAGGGTGACAAAATGATTCGTGTCGATGATGCGTCCCGGGTCATCCGCCGGGGCGACCGGATCGTCCACGTCGAACGATTTAAGCCACACGCGCTGGCCGGGAGCGGGCGGAGTCGTTCTGACTTCCACAATAACGTGCCTCCGGTCGGTGGTGTCGGTCGGGCTGGTGTGGTCCGGGAAAACGCGAAGGCCGCCGTTGATGTTGGGGTTCGATTCAAGCGGGACATTGCCCGGCACTTCCTCCCAAACAATTTCAAGCTGTGGCACGATCAGAGTGGCGGTCTTGTTGCTAAAACTCGGATCGTTGTCGTGGACTCCCATCAAGCCTTGGGGGTCATCGACTACGAACGCCACAGGCAGCGTATTGGTTTCCGCAAGAAGCTCGGCCGTGTAATCGTAATCGGGCGGTTGCAGGGTGCTTTGAGTGTGCAGGAGCTTGATCGGATAGGCTTGTCCACGGCGGAACTTGAACAATCGCTCACCCACCAAGCCCACGCCGGGGCTTTGATAGTTGGCTTTCCCAACGATTAACCGATATCGCTCCGAATGGCTGCCGCTATGGTCACCCACCTTAAGGCGAATCGAGACTACGTCATCTTCGGGGGGCGCCAATCCGCCATCCGCAGCGTTCGACGGATCGCTGCCTTGAAAGGTTTCCCGAGAGTCATTCGCCCCATCGCCGTCCGTGTCCACGGCGCGGGCGTTCGTGCCAAATTGGTACTCGTCGAGGTTGGTCAAGCCGTCTCCGTCGGCGTCGGTTTCGGCGTCTTGAAAATCCAGCGGGTCGAGACCGTTGGACACTTCCCAATAATCAGGGAGGCCGTCGAGTTCTGAATCGTAGGCGGCGATGGCATTGGGGTCGGCAACCTGTTCGCGCAGGAACACGAAGTATGGCGGATGCGGGTCGAGACTCAAGTTGGTCTGTGCGAGATCGGGGGTAAGGATGACGGACTTCCAACCGACGGGTCCGTTGTTGACGAGGGCTGCGACGGAGGTTTCCACGGAAAGAGCGCCGTTGGGAATGGTCATCGTGAATGGAGAGGCCAGACTGTGGTCGGCGTTGGCACCGCTGGTCGGTCCGAGCGCGTTGCCCGAAACAGCAAACGTGGCAGTAACCGGGGCGTCCGCAACGAGCCGTGAGAGGCGCAAGAGAGCGTTGGTGGCCGTGCCTTCAATGGCGTTTGTGACCACGACTTCAAAGCGCACAAACTGCCATTCCGGCAAAAAGTGGATTTCGTGGGTGGTGTTGGTGATTGAGGGAACTTGCAGCAGCACGGATGCGCTGGGCAACAGGCGGCGCGGTTCCGGGATGGTGAAGTTGACGCGCGCGCGGCTGGCATACGGGGCGAAAGCAACGTTCTGGCCCGACACATCACCGGTGGCGCGAAAATAGGTGGTGGTTTCGAGACCGGCGCCGGTGTTGGTGTAAACGAGGAACGGCAGGTTCGTGCTGCCGGCGGAGCGGCCTCGCCGTTCGATGTCGAAGACCGCCGGAGACTCGATCACGGGAAACGAACAATAAACCGAAGTCGGCTTCATCGGCTTCAAAATAAACCGCGTGTTCGAGCTGTCGTCAATCAAGACGACCGCCGCGTTGGTGCCGTTGAAATTGAACTTTGAGCTGCCTCGCACGGTCACGATCACCGTCTCGACGGTTTCCTCCACGCTGTCGGTCAGCCCCGTTTCTTCGGTTGTGGCCCTGGTCGGTGTTTTGGACCTATCTTGAGAGCGGGCTTTGACGAGCGGTCGTGCTTAGATGGCGGATCTCTATGGGTTCCATCCACGGCATCCAATCCTAAAATCAATACCGGGATGTCGATGTCGGAAACACCGCGCGTTTCCAAATCCCAGACGAACTGCTCGAAATACGAGACTCCAGATGACATCTCTTCAACGAACGCTTTCACCGGCACGATTTCAATTCCACAGTCGATATGGCCCAGGTTTTTGAAGATCGTCATCTTGGCGCAGACGTTGTAAACCATGAACGCATATTTTCCGAACTGCACTTCAATGCCAAGCTTCTCCTTCACAAAATCCATCTCGCGGAATGCGCCTCTGTTGCTGCGACGAATCTTGTAATCCTCCAGATAGAAAGTTGTAGGGTAGTCGCACGGCACACGCACAGGCTTCCAACCACACGTTCCGATCAAGTAATTCTTGAATGCCTTGTTCAGATCAACCGGACTATACAGCGTTCGACCTGCTCTCGTCGCTTCGAAGCTCTCTTTCGTTTTATGCTGTTTCTCATCAATGCGCTTGATAGCGGCGCGGACCTCATCGAGCAGATGCGGATACCGCTCGGAAACAACCTTTTCGCCGTTATTGAAAGAGTAGATCGCCGCCAGCCTCATTGGCTTTCCTTTCGTTCCATTCTTTCGGAGTTTGACTGACTTTTTCGCGGCCGGTCGGCTGATAAACCGGTTTGCCGAGTTGTCGGTAAGGGAGTTCACCACTAAAGAGCTTTCCGATGCGAGCTTTCGCTTCTTCGATGTAAGCCTGCTCCTTGTCAATGCCCAGTGCCCTTCGGCCATGGCGAAGCGCCGCTAACAGTGCGGAACCAACGCCTGAAAATGGGTCTAACACCAAGTCGTCTTCGTCAGTTAGCGAAAGGACGCACCGTTCGACAAGCTCGATTGGAAATTGGCATGGGTGCAAGGTTTTCTCGGGATGGTTGCATTTAACATTTGGAATATTCCACAAGCCGACCTCCCATTCATGAACCATGAGTTTCCACACGTCGGAGGGGTTCTTTCCAAGAGGATTGCCACTTGGCTGTCCCTTTTTTGGGCCTGCGTAATGGGTCTTGCCAGGATATTTCGAGGGCACTCGTACGGGGTCTAGATTAAACGTGTAGTCATCGCCTTTTGTGAACCAGAGCATCGTCTCGTACCGCCCTGAGAAGCGAACGGAACAATGCAGACCGTGCTCAAAATACCACACGATGCGATTTCGCAAGTTCAGCCCGAGCTTTTTGAAAATCGGGTAGAAATAAATGTCGAGGGGGAAGACTTCGGAATCTTCGACGTAGTTTCCGACTTGCCAGCAAAGGGAACCGTTCTTGTGCATTACCCGGACGAGTTCCACGAGAACCGGGCGCAGCCATTCGAGATAATGTTCAAGTTTTTGCTGACTCTCGTATTCTTTCCCGATGTTGTAAGGGGGAGAGGAGATGATCAGCTTTGCCGAGGATGCGGGCAAGGCCTTCAATCTCTCCAAGGAGTCACCGATCAAAAGAACGACCCGCGAATCCGGAAGGAACTCGTCGTCGATGCGCGGTTCACGTTCAGTGGCAAACAGCGTTTCCATTCTTCAAATAGTAGTAAGCAGGAACGGCGGTTGCAACAAATCTTGGCGAGCTCCGGTTGCGCTAGCACGGACGAATCCGGGCTGATTTGTGGCGGGCGCGCGTCTTGTGTGGCGGCGAAAAGCTGCCAAAAAGGGGGCCGGCGGACAATTGGTGCAGGGCGGGCAGCCCGGGCATGGATTGGGTTGCGCCCAGGCGGGCGATTGGGCCAAGCCGGCCAAAATGAACAGAAGACCTGCAAAGGGCAGGGCGAGTGTCGAGCGAAGGACCACCTTTTTCATCTTCATAACTTCCATCTCCTTTGATTGCCGCGAAGCGAATTGCTCACGGAATTGAAGGGGCGCGAACCCGACGCACCCCCATCAGAGGCACCGCGAAGCGCCCGTCAACAGAGCGCGCCAAGCCGCGCCCGATGGGGCGCGCGCTTGACTGGTCCGTTGACTCGGGAAAATTCGCGGTTTTCTGATGATCCCGTAGCCAAAAGCTACGCAGAATCTATGTTTGGTTGTTTGGTTACATGGTTGACGTTTTCATTCCCACTGTCAGGTGGGTTGTAGGCGGGACACCACGATTGAGCAAGCTGTTTCTTGGCCACTTTTTTGAGCTGTGGAATTCAGAACCGCCACGATATCCCGAGGAACGGGTTCACGTCGGCGGCGGATTGGGTGAGGCCGATGTTCACGCCGGCGTCGAGTTGAATATTGTCCGTGAGGCCGTAAGTCAGCCCGAGGTCGAAAGTGCCGATCCAGCAGGAACCGCGCTCGGCGCTCACGGCGCTGAAAAACTCCATGTAACCGCCCAGCTTCCCCACGATGTCATGGCCCAGGGTGATCGTGTTGATGAACTCGGCGTGATGCCCCCCGCCGTCGTCATCCCGCACCGCGTCGAACTGCGTCATCAGGCCCAATCCGAAGCCCGACGGCAGGCTGACACCCAGCGGCAGGATGAGCCCGCCCTCGACGCTGTTGTTGCCGAGGCCGTCCTGATTCGTCGGCAGCTTCACGTAGGGCATTGCGGCCATCGCAGTCGGGCCGCCGTCATTGCCCCAGAAATTATACTTCAGACGCACTGTCGTGTCCCCGTAGCCCCGCATCGTCTGCGTTACGCCACCGGAGCGCACACGGACATCATTGTAGGTCTCCAGGACCAGTTGCAGATCGACGCGGTTGCAGAGCCCGACCTTGAGATTGATTGGAGCGACGGCCCACGCATCAACTTTTGTCCTTACGCCCCCGATTCGTTCCTCGTCGCCCGTGTAAGTCACCAGGTCCATCTCGAGTTGGAAATGCCCCGCGTCCACCGTGTAGGCGCTTTCGGTCTTATCCGGCCGGTCGGTGGACATCTCGCGGAGGTATTTCGAGGGCGTCGGGTTGAAGAGGTGGAATTGACTTTTGTCGATGGCCGGCCCGGCCTCCGGTTCCGCGGCCCGAGTGTCGAACATTGTCCCCATCGCGAGCAAGAGGCCCGGCAGCAGCTTCGTTCGTGTCGTCATCTTCGGTTGAGGAAAGTTCGTGGGCTTATACCGTCAACTCGTCCGAAGGCAATCAGGAAACCTCGCGCCCCGCCGCGGCACGACGCGCCTGGCCGGAACTCTCGATGTCATTCAGACATGAGTTCCTATCGCCGCTTCACTCCCGGTGAGTTACGCCTGCGGCATGCCGCCGCGTTTCCCCAGCAACGAGGCGCCGGTGAGGCCGAGCGCCAATGTACCGAGGATAATGCACAACGCGGCAACGCCGCTTCGATCCTCCGAATAGGCTGTCAGGCCGAGGACCATGAACAGCGTGGCGCCCGCCCCGCTGAGGACCAGGAGCGGCCAGCGCATTCGCAAACCGCGCGGCAGGAACCGGTGGTCCATCCAAACGTTCAGCGCGCAGACGATGCCGCAGCCGAGCACGCCCGTGAACAGGTTCGCGGGCGTGAGAATGGCGATCAGGTCCGGTGGCTTGCCTGCCCCGCTCCGAAGGTGGTACCCGAAGCTCCAGAGAAGCGCGAGCAAACCGCCGGCGCCAACCCCGGCAACCGACCAGCGGCGAAGGCGCGTTTGCATGGCGGCGGCCTGCTTCGGTCGCAGGGCCAGAACGAGTTCGCGCAGGACGGTCGGCGCGACCTCGATCGTTCCGTAAAGCGTGCCGAACACGGCAAGGAATGCTCCCGCAAAGTAAAGGAGCTTCAGCCACGGATGGACCACGGCAACGAATTCGGCCTGGAGCGAGAGGAGGTTGGCGCCGGCCGGCACCTTGTGTTGCGGCCCCAGCACCGCCGCGCCGCAAACCACGAACACCGCGCAAAACACCAACACCGCGAGAAAGCTCAGCGTGCAATCCACCAGCGGAGCGCGCAGCCAGAGCCGACTCGAGTGCCGGCTGTCGCGCGCGACCGCCTGGAGTTCGTCGGCCGTGGCGAGGCTGGCTCCGGCGCGGCCCCAGCGCTTGTCTCGCAAATAGGAGACATAGGCCAGGTAGTCATAGCTCGACCCGCCAATCACGCCGACGTAAGTGGTCGTCTCCAGCCACGCCGAACGCGCCGCCACTTCGGGCTGCGACTCCGGGTTGATCCATGGCGGATACTGCACGGCCTGTGGCACAAACAACCCGTTGAGGAACGCCGACCAGTCCACGTTGACGAAGAAGACAGCCATGACGACGGAGGCCAGCATCAACACCACGATGACCAGTTGTGCCCGTTCCAGCGCGGTGTACCCACCGGCGAAACAGAGTCCCATCACGAGCGTCAGCGCCCCCATGCCCCACACCAGATGCGCGCCGTCGCGCCAGGCATGCGTGGTGCCGGTCAGCGAGCTGAGTAGTGTCCCCAGCGTGCCGGAATGGAACCAGACCCAGATGGGAAAGCAGGGCACAGCCAGGAGCAAGAACACCAGGGGCAGCCATCCGCGCGGCCCCGGCAGGTCCATCCAGCGCTGGAACGGGTGCGCCCCGGTCAGCACGATGTGCCGCGCGCTCGCAAACACCAGCGCCCATTTCAAAATCAGCACGAGCACGAAAAACCAGAGCAACCGGTAGCCGAAGAGCGCGCCCGCCCGAGCCGAGAACACGAGTTCGCCGACCCCAATCGTGAGCGACGCGATGACTGCGCCCGGCCCGAAGATCGCCAGCCAACGAAGGGGGTTGGCGGCGAACAGGGAGCGCGGCGGCAACGAGGATGGTTCGTCAGGATGCGTCGGGGAACTCACGTGAGCAGTGTCTAGAATCTCCTCTGCTGGATAAACGCGATCAAATCGCGCAGCTCGGCGGGTGTCATTCCCGCTTCCAATCCCTCCGGCATCAGCGACAACCCGCTCGACTCGAGCCGTTTGATCTGCTTTCGCGCCAATGTCGACTTTCGGCCCTGCGCCTGAAGCAGCACCACGGTTTCCGACGACTCGGATTGCAGGATGCCAGTTTCAATGTCACCATCGACGGTTTCCGCCATGTAGCTCACGTAGTTCGGGTGAATGGCCATGTTCGGATCGAGGACATTCGAGAGCAAATCCTCCACGCTGCGATGGGCGAGCGCCGTCAGATCCGGTCCCACCGGATGCCCCAAGCCGTCGAGGGAATGGCATTGCGCGCAGAGCTTCTCGAACGGCGCCCGTCCGCGCAACGGATCGCCAACCGGCGGGAGCTTTTTCAGCCAATCCTCCACGATGCTCTTGCGATTGCTGTATTCCTCGTCGCCAATGAGCCTGGCGGCGCGAGCCATGATGGGCGCCGAGCTTTCACGCAGCAGCCGCCGCCGCTGTTCCAGATCGAGGTTCAATTCGCCGAGTTGGATGCGACCCTGCTCGACGGCTTCCACCAGCACTTCATGGAACGCGACGCGTTGCAGGAGCAAGTTGAGTATCGGCATCCGCGCCGACGGCGCCAGCAAGCGCCAGCGAACAACGAGGTTTGTCGCGACGGCTGTCTCCTTGAACTGACGCAGCGCCTCGATGGCCGCCTGCTGGACCGCGGTGGGCTGGGCTCCTTCCAGCAGTGCGCCGAGCGTTTCGCCGACGGCGGAGTAACTGCCCAGCGCCAGCAACTGTATGTCCTCGACACGCTGCGGCGTCGGCCGGCTCGGGTCCGGCGCCCGCCGTCTGGCGGCATCGAGCGCCGTCCGTTGCGCGTCGGTTTCCGGCAAACCGAGCGTGCGGGAAAGCTTCCACGCCGCTGCCATCAAGGCCGGCGAACCTGCGCGCCCCAACTTGTCGAGCGCAGCCCGGACCGCCGGGCTGGCCGTGGCTTTCCCGCCGGTGCGCTCAAGCCCGGATTGAATCCCCTCCAGCACGGCCAGGCGGACCTGTTCCATCGGGAGGTCGGGCGGGAGGCC
>CAZZAQ010000095.1:0-10416 GCA_964652165.1 uncultured Bifidobacterium sp. | reverse complement strand
AAGAAATGCCACAACGCCAAGAGCCCGACCTTCAAGGGCTTCGACTACGCAAGCGCCGTCAAGAAGATCGCGGCGCCGGCGTCGCCCGTCGACACGATGGGCAAGGACCTCGGCGGCGTCATCGGCGTTCTGAAGTACGTCGCCATCGGCCTGGGCGTCGTGGCCGTCGGCGCTGCCGGTTTCTGGGCGTACGGTCGGTTCAAGGGCGGCAGCCGGGGCGCGGCGGCGGGACCGCGCTGGGGCTACGAGCAGGAATAGTTTCGGAATAATTTTCGCGGCGGCCTTCGTCCGTACCGTTATCGGACCCAGGCGGGCCTGCTCACGAGGGGAGCCTGGCTTGTCTTGCTTGAACTCACCTGGGTCAAGTGCTTCGGGTGGTCGTTCGCGTTCGACTTCAGTTCCGTGAGCCTGCTGGTCATCTGGGCCCTCGGCTGTTCAATGATCGTGCTGGCGGGGCTTGTCTATCTGCCGACGTGGGCCGTGGCGGCATTTGGGCTGGCACTGATCGTGGGGCACAACGCCTTCGATGGAGTGAAGCCGGAGGACCTCGGCGGCTTCGGCGCGCTCTGGCGGGTGCTTCACGCGGGCGGCGATTTTGAACTGGTCCGCGGATTCCGCGTGGGCGCCGGCTATCCGCTGGTTCCGTGGATTGGCGTGATGGCGGCCGGCTACGCGTTGGGCCGGCTGATGACTCAGGCCGCGCAACGCCGCCGGGTGCTGGTGGTTCTCGGAGTGTCGGCCGTGCTTCTCTTCCTGATCCTCCGCTTGACGCAAGTTTACGGCGAACCCAAGCCGTGGAAAGCTCAATCCAGTCCGCTCTGGACGCTGTTCTCGATTCTGGATTGCCGAAAGTACCCGCCGTCGCTTTGTTACCTGCTGATGACACTGGGTCCGGCGTTGCTGTTCCTGGCGCTGTTTGACGGCGGCGCGCCGCGGGGGTTGCGGGGGGTGCTGGTGTTCGGACGCGTGCCGATGTTTTTCTATCTGCTCCACCTGCCTCTCATCCACGGCCTTTCGGTAGTCGTAAACTTCATCCGCTTCGGCCACGCGGATTGGCTCTACGGAAACACGAGCGGAGTGAAGCCGCCCCCGGAGGCGGGGTTCGATCTGCTGATCACTTACCTGGCGTGGGCGGCAGTGGTACTCATGCTCTACCCAGTGTGCCGGTGGTTCGCCGCACTCAAGGGCAGGTCGCGCGCGAAATGGCTCGGTTACCTGTGAACGGGCGCTAGGTTTGACCCGCGCGGCGCGGTTTTCGGCTTTCAAAGAGGATGGTGATTCGGCCAGAGTGACGAGCGACGGCTGGGACGACTTGGCCGCCGTTTTTGGCTTTGGGGGAAGGCGCTGGCGGTATCTAACGTAGCTTTGGTCGCTTGCGCTGCTGCGCGGTTCTGTGCCATCTACACGAAGAAAAGTTGAGGAAATTCAAGCGTTCTTGCTTGATTTGGCTAACGGGATCCCGATAGTGTAGCGTCAGGTTCAGAACGCCACCGAGAACAGGCGACGCAAGATATGCCCAGTGAATCCAAAACCATCTTCGGTAGGGGCCGGCGCGGCGGCGACATTGCTGCGTTTTACACCAAGGAGTTTCGACCGCAAAAATCCCCTGTCCAGCTTTTCCGACAGCACGTCAGCCAATGGTTTTTTGCAGCCAAGCAGCTTCGCATTTGGGAGTCGAGCTTTTTGGTCAACGCGTCCGAAGCGGCCCCATCCGAGGAGGAGCTCGCTAATCATCGGCTCGTGTGTTCCACGCTCATCACCTTCGGAGAGTTTGCAACCGCGTTCGCACGAGAGAACGCTGAGACCGATCTCAAGTCCGTCGGGCTTTCCGTCGAAAGCATTGAGGCCGAAACTCGCCTTCTGCGCGACAATTTCAAGATGTTTCATGACAACACCATTACGGAAGCCGAAGCCGAGAAAGTGTTAAGTGAAGCATTCCATGAGACGTGAAGAGATTTTCGCCAAGTTGTTTGAGTTAGAGTTTTGTGAACCCGCCGAAAAAGTCGCCAAGGAAGCGGAACTCAACGACATCCTTCGCAAAGCTTGCGAGCAGACAGGGAGGCCGCTCTTCGTCCTCAAACCGGCCATTTTGAAGCTTTATCCGCGATACCGCACTGAACGGCTTCGCAATGAGCTGCCTCGGGTTCCCAAGATAGTCCGCGACCAATAGGTGCCAGGAGATGTCAGGCCAGCAAAATCCATTGTATCGGTGGTTCGCCGCACTCAAGGGACGGTCGCGGGCAAAGTGGCTGAGTTACGTCTGAACTTGCAGCGAGCTTTGCCGGCGCGAGGCGGCCTCAGCGCGCACATTTTCCAAGCTTGCCTTTCCAAATTGGGCAATTTAATGTGCGTTCGTATCTGCGAAGATATGCGGCTCGGACGGCTTACGTCGTGTGAGTTGCGCTCCGTTGAGTGCTTCAACACTCGTCGTAGCATTGGTTTTTGGTTGTCAGGAGCCGGGCGCGGTCATCAACGCACGCCCGGCCCCGTCACGGATTGCCAATCCGGCCCCAAGCCGGGAACAATCCGCTAAATGGTGGCGGGAGCAGTTGCGGGCCGCGCAGAGTTACGATCTCTGCCGTCCATGATCCCCGGAACTGCCCCGCCGAAATTTTCATGTCTTTTTGAGCTTGATCCAGCCACGCCCGTACATCTCAAATGTTTCGGGGTGTTTCTTAATGACGGCTCGGACATCATCGGCTGTTCCGCTGGTGCCGGTGGCAATCTCAGAATAGCGGGCCGATTCCTTGTCATTGAGAAATGTTTTGATCGATTCAAAACTGGGCGGTGCGCCGTTATGCCTCGCTTGTCCTTGTCCGCCCGTGCTTTCGAGGGTTATTGCGGGCTTGCCCTCGGCGGTGAACGTCTCCCGCAGTGTCTCGGCAATCTTGAGGAATTCACTGCTTTTGCCCTCAAACCATGCGATCATTTCGGCGGGTGTGATTCTTGGTATCTTCGGTTTCATAAGCTGTCTTCAAATGTCTTCCGAAAATTCGTGTATCATCGGAAGATACGCAAGCCTTTTCTTCAAAAATCTTCGCTTCATCGGGTCAAAGGCGAGTAATCCCTCAGTCAGGTGGGGCGAGCGTCCCCGCGAGCCGGAGCGAAGGAACGCCGAGCGATTCAGCGGCTCGCGGGGACGCTCGCCCCACCGGGCTTCACTGAGGGATTACAAAGGCGAGCGATTTCGTTATTGCCAGAACTGGCCGGAAAATCAACGATGTTGCGGGTACGCACCCACAGCACACCATGAATAACGATCAAATCCTTCGCCGCATTGAAGAATTGGAGCGCGAGAATCAACGCCTGAAACAGATTGTCGAAGAGTCCGGTCAGACCCCAAAAAAAATGACAGCGCATGAGGCGCGAACAGTTACAGCAGCGATGAAGATTCTTCGCGCCCGGGTGAACCCGGCCAACTGTGCCCGGACCTCGGAGCAGATGCGGGCAGCCGTGAACGTCCGCTGGGCCAAGGCGCGGCAGAAACAAGCTGAAAACCGCGCCTAGAATAAGAACGGGGCCGTTCACTGACGACAAAGCCGCCGAATCGTTCACAAGCTAACGCGATTTGCGCGTTGCTTTGGCTTTCAACTTGCCTCCTGTCACGCGCTCAACAATCGAGAGTGCACGCTGGCTGAAATCCTGTTTCCGCCTGGCCTGACGTGGGTTGCGCTTCGTGATGACGCGATGTTGCGCGAGCATGTGGACGTGCGCGAGCGCAAATTTCAAACTGATGCACAACCTCAAAAAAACTCTTGTGAAAAATTTCACGTTCGGGCAGCTTCACCCCGCTTTCGGCGGGACGCCGGTGTGATTCCGGGGTCTTTCGTCCGCTGTAGCGCACTGTTTTGATACATTCATTGAAGGCATTTTTGTCTTTGACGATCCTCGTCCTCGCGACGCTGGCGGGCCGCGGGGCGGAGGCGCCGGGGGACGCGGCGAAAGCCGTTGGCGCCGCGGGCGTTCATGCAGAGGATGCGGCGGCTCACGATGCGTCGCACGGTCTTCCGCAGGCCGCGCCGCGCCTGGGAAAGGGTCAATTCGTCAACAGCTCGATGGTGGTCACCTGGATCGTTGCCGTGCTGCTGATCTGGTTTGCCCGGCGCGCGATGAAAAACGCCAAGGCCGTGCCGGACGGGAAACAGAATTTCTGGGAGTGGATGATCGAGAGCCTGCACGATTTTCTGGAAGGCATCATCGGCCGGGAGCTGGTGAAGAAGTCCTTCTGGTTCTTCGCCACGGTGTTCATTTTCATCCTGTTTGCGAACTGGGCGGGACTTTTTCCGGGCGTGGGCACGATCGGGTGGGGGGAGATTAAGGATGGTCACTTTAAGATCGAAACACCGTTGCTTCGCGGCGTGAACGCGGACCTGAACATGACCCTCGGCATGGCGATGATCTTTTTCGTCTGCTGGCTGTTCTGGGCAAGCCAACGGCCCGGGCGGGTTCATCCTTCACTTATTCGGCCCTAAAGGCGAGACGACCGGCCTGTTGAAAGTCGTCATGGTCTTCATCTTCATCGTGGTCGGATTGCTGGAGGTGGTCACGATTCTGTTCCGGCCGGTGACATTGAGCTTCCGGCTCTACGGCAACATTTTCGCCGGAGAGACCATGCTCGAGTCGATGGCGAACATGGTGCCGGCCCTGGGCTGGCTGTTGCCGATTCCGTTCTACTTTCTGGAAGTGCTGGTCGGCTTCGTTCAGGCGCTGGTGTTCATGCTGCTGACGGCGGTCTTTACGCTGCTGATCTGCACGCATGAGGAAGGGCACGCCCACGAAAAGGCGCGCCATTAGAGAGGATTTCGGGGGTCAGACCGTGCTGCGCGCGGGGGCCGCCGAGAAAACGAAAGGACAAACTATGATGCCATTGTTGGCAGAAATGACAGGCAACCTGCACGTCGGCCTGGCCTGCGCGGGCGCGGCCCTGGGCGTGGGGTTGATCGGCATGGGCGCTTCGGAAGCCGTCGGGCGAAATCCCGGCGCGGCGACGAAGATCCTGGTTCAAGCCATCCTGAGCACCGCCTTCGCGGAAGGAATTGTGTTCTTCGCACTGTTCCTGGCGACGAAGGGGACTCACTATACGTTCTAGTAACAAACGCTCTGGCGCGGGGGCGAACCCTCCGCGCCAGGCGAAAATTTCGAGCTTTGATGAACATGCTCACGAACTTCCTGCTGGCCGCGGCCGAAGGCGCCGAGTCAACCAACGTCATCCAACAGGTCGCCAAGCAATTTGGCGTGGCCTGGCCGCAGTTCCTGGCGCAATGCGCCAGCTTCATCATTGTGGCGGGTTTGCTCTACAAGTTCGCTTACAAACCGGTGCTGGGCGTGCTCGAGGAGCGCCGCCAGAAAATCGCCGAGGGATTGGCCAACGCGGAAAAGATGAAGCAGGAACTGGCCAAGGCGCAGGCCAAGGCGGAGGAGATTCTCAGCGCAGCCAACGCGCAGGCCGGCAGGATGCTCGAAGAAGCCCGCGCTGCGGCCGCGAGGGTGCAGGAGTCGGAAACCCAGAAAGCCATCGCCGCCGCCAATAACGTAGTGGCCACGACCCGCCAGTCGCTGGAAGCCGAGCGGGTCCGCATGTTCACCGAATTGCGCCGCGAAGTGGTCCGCCTGGTCGTCAACACCACGGCCAAGGTGACCGGCAAAGTCCTGACTTCCGGCGACCAGCAGCGGCTGACCGAGGAAGCGAACCGCCACTTGGCCGCTTAGTTTTACGATTCACGTTTTACGTTTTACGTTTTAGCCGCTCGTGAGAATCACCAGGCAAGCCCGTCGCGACGCCAAGCAGCTCTTCCGCAGTTGCCAGGTCAACGGCCTGCTCGACGACCGAAAGGCGCGCCAGGCCGTGCAGCAGGTCATCGCGCAGAAACCGCGCGGCTACGGCGGCATCCTCGCGCACTTTCACCGGCTGCTGAGGCTGGACCTGGAACGCCGGGCGGCGCGGATCGAAAGCGCCACGCCGTTGGACGGGGCGATGGAAGGGGCGCTGCGCGCCAACTTGACCCGCAGATACGGAGCGGGTCTGAACTTCGCTTTTGCGCAAAACCCCGCCCTCCTTGGGGGCTTGCGCATCAAAGTCGGAAGCGATGTCTTTGACAGCAGCATCCAGGCGCGGCTCGACGCGCTGGCAGACAGCTTCTAAGCTCTGGACATGGGCCTTGTACACGTGACCATTCGGCTGACGAACTCGGACGACCTCGCGCTGGCGCGAAGAAATCTTCTGCCGGCAGCGGAGGTCCGTTCGATCGTAGTCCCCGTCTGCGTGGACACCGGCGCGGTGAACCTGTGCGTGACCCAGGACGTGGCGGACCGCCTCGGCCTGCGCGTGTTCAATCAGCAGCGCGCCCGGCTGGCGAACGACGCGTCGATCCCAGTCCACATCGCCGGCCCAGTGGAGGTGGAGTACGGCGACCGTTCCACGACCGTGCGCGCCACGATCGTCCCCGGTTCCACGGAGAACCTGCTTGGCGCCATTCCGCTCGAAGACATGGATCTGGTGATCCATCCAGGGGAGGAAAAGCTCATGCCTGCTCATCCCGGAGGCCCGATCAAACCCATCATGCCCGTTTCCCATCGAACCCGACACTGATCCCATGAGCACGTTACTCCAGGAAATCGAAGCGCAAATCGCCGGCGTCAAAACGTCGGTCGCCAGGCAAAACGTCGGCGCCGTCCGCGAAATCTCCGACGGTGTCGCCAAAATCGAGGGCCTCACGGACGCAATGCTCAATGAGATGCTGGACTTCGGCGGCGGCGTCATCGGCATCGCCCTCAACCTCGAAGAAACCGAGGTTGGCGCCATCATCCTCGGCGAGTATCTCGGCATTCGCGAAGGCGCCGAGGTCAAGACCACCGGCAAGCTGCTGTCCGTGCCGGTTGGCAAGGGGCTGCTGGGCAGGGTGGTGGACACGCTTGGCCAACCCGTCGATGGGAAGGGTCCGATCAAGGAAACCGCTTTTTACCCGGTCGAAAAAATCGCTCCCGGCATCGTGAAACGCAAACCGGTCAGCCAGCCGGTCCAGACCGGCATCATGGCCATCGACGCCATGATCCCGATTGGCCGCGGCCAGCGCGAGCTGATCATCGGCGACCGGTCGACGGGCAAGACCACCATCGGCGTGGACACGATGATCAACCAGGCGCGCATCAACAAGGTGGGCCGGGCCTCCGGCGACGCAAGCTTCCGTCCGGTGTACAGCATTTACGTCGCGGTCGGCCAGAAGCAGTCGAACATCGCGCGCGTCATCGCCGAGCTGGAGAAGGCCGGGGCGATGGAAGACAGCATCGTCGTGGCGGCGGGCGCGGACGCCCCGGCGGCCGCTCAGTACTTGGCGCCGTTCGCCGGCGCGGCGATGGGCGAATGGTTCATGGACAACGGCATGGACGCGCTCATCATTTACGATGACCTGTCCAAGCAGGCCGTCGCCTACCGCCAGGTGTCGCTGGTGCTCAAGCGCCCGTCGGGCCGCGAGGCGTATCCGGGCGACGTGTTTTACCTCCACTCGCGCCTGCTCGAGCGCTCGGCGCGCGTGAATGAGATGAACGGCAACGGCTCGCTGACAGCATTGCCCATTATCGAAACGCAGGCGGGCGACGTTTCCGCCTATATCCCCACGAACGTCATTTCGATCACGGACGGGCAGATCTACCTCGAAACCGACTTGTTTTACCAGGGCGTACGGCCGGCGATTTCGGTCGGTCTTTCGGTGAGCCGCGTCGGCTCGGCCGCGCAGGTCAAAGGGATGAAACAGGTCGCCGGCAAGATCAAGCTCGACCTGGCGCAGTTCCGCGAGTTGGCGGCCTTCGCCCAGTTCGGCTCGGACCTCGACGCCAAAACGCAGGCGACGCTGGAACGGGGCAAGCGCATCGTCGAGCTGTTCAAGCAGAACCAGTACAACCCCATCGCCGTCGAAATCCAGGTTTCGGTCCTCTGGGCCATGCAGAACGGGTTCCTCGACGACGTCCCCGTCGAGAAGGTGAAGGACTGGCAGGCGAAACTGACGCAGTTCTTGATGGACCGCAAAGCGGCGCTGCTTGAGAAAGTGCGCAAGGAAGGAGCCATCAGTGACGCGTTGGCCGGGGAATTGAAGGCGGCAGTGGGGGAGTTTAGGCAAACTTATCGGTGAGTATGCCGGAATGAGATAACTTGAAGTCCCAAATTGTGACTTCAAGACGATAACATGTTCATGGGAAATGAATCATTACATGCGGGTGAAGTTGGGATTCAGTCGCTTATCCTGACTCTACGTGGCCAGCGCGTAATGCTGGA
Source organism: uncultured Bifidobacterium sp. (assembly GCA_964652165.1). GTDB lineage: Bacteria > Verrucomicrobiota > Verrucomicrobiia > Limisphaerales > JADJPG01 > DASTLJ01. Next base: position 2,147 of record CAZZAQ010000095.1, on the reverse strand, counting down.
TTCAGATTTGGCGAAGATTTACGGCGTCGAACTGAAGCGTCTCAATGAACAAGTGAGGCGCAACCTGGATCGGTTCCCGTTAGACTTCGCGTTTCAGCTTGAGAGACAGGAGTTTGCAATCTTGAAGTCGCAAATTGCGACTTCAAGATCGCATGGTGGCAAGCGAAAGCTGCCGTGGGTTTTTACCGAACACGGGGCGATCATGCTGGCCACCGTTTTGAACAGCCCCGTAGCGATCGAAGCCAGTGTGCGTGTCGTCCGCGCCTTTGTCTATCTTCGGGAGCAACTTCTTGCCAACCGCGAACTGTCCCGCAAGTTTGCCGAACTGGAAAAGCGCTTGGACGGGAACGATGAATCGATCGCTGCCCTGTTTGAAGCGATTCGCCGCCTGTTGGAGCCGCCCGCGGTTGAAGCGTCGAAACGCGAGATCGGATTTCACCTCCGCGAACAAGCGCCGCCATACAGGGTCAAAATCCATCGCCGCAGATAGCTCACCATGCCCAGCACACGCGACATCCGTCGGCGCATCAAGTCGGTCAAGAACACGGCGCAAATCACCAAGGCCATGCAAATGGTCGCCTCGTCGAAGATGCGCAAGGCGCAGTTGGCCGCCATCGCGGGCCGGCCCTACGCGACACTGATGAACAACGTGCTGGCGGCCGTGAGCGACGGGGCGGGAGATTTCACGCATCCGTTGATGGAGACGCGCGAGGGCGGGAAACGCGGGGTGATCATCGTGAGCACGGACAAGGGCTTGTGCGGCGCGCTCAACTCGAACCTGCTGCGCGAGGCGGCCCGGTTCGACAAGGAATCGACGGTCTATGTCGCCGCCGGCAGGAAGGGCGCGCAGTTCGTCGCCCGCACGCGGCGGCAGCTCGCGGCGGAGTTCAATTACAAGGACAACCCGCAGTTCGCCGACGCGCGCGCCATTTCCCGGTTCGCCCAGGAACTGTTCCTCAAAGGCGAGGTCAACCGTGTGGAAGTTCTGTACACGAATTTCATCAACACACTCACGCAAAAGCCCGAGACCCGAACGCTCCTGCCCATCGGCCAAATCAAGGCGCTCGAAGCCGGCGTCAGCGGCGAGGGCGTCGGCGGCGAACTGAAAAAGGGTGATCTCGAGTACCTCTTCGAGCCGAATCCCACCGCGGTGCTTGGCAATCTCCTGCCGCACTACGTCAACTTTCAGGTGTTCCAATTCCTCCTCGAAGCCAAGGCCTCCGAGCACAGCTCCCGCATGGTCGCCATGAAGAACGCCACCGACAACGCCAAGCAAATCATTAAGGACCTGACGCTCGAATACAACAAGCTGCGCCAGGCCAACATCACGAAGGAACTCCTGGAAATCACCACCGCCCAGATGGCGATGGGGTAATTCTTAGCACACATGAACAAAGGCAAAATCGTCCAAATCATCGGCCCGGTCATCGACGCGGAGTTCGCGACCCAACTGCCGGCCATCTACAACGCCCTGACCGTCGAGTACAATCTACCCGGGCAGGGCCGCACCAAGCTGACCCTCGAAGTGCAGCAGCACCTGGGCGACAACTGGGTGCGCGCCGTCGCCATGAGTACCACCGAGGGTCTCAAGCGCGGCATGGAACTGACCGACACCGGCAAGGCCATCTCCATGCCCGTCGGCGAAGCCGTCATGGGCCGCGTGTTCAACGTCACCGGCGATGCCGTCGACGAGCAGGGCCCCGTGAAGGCGGACAAGTTCTACCCGATTCATCGCAACGCCCCGCCGCTGGTGGACCAGTCCACCAGCCAGCAGATTCTCACCACCGGCATCAAGGTCATCGACCTCATCTGCCCCTTCCTCAAGGGCGGCAAGGACGGCGCGTTCGGCGGCGCCGGTGTCGGCAAGACCGTCGTCATCATGGAACTCATCAACAACATCGCCAAGCTGCACGGCGGCATCTCGATGTTCGCCGGCGTGGGCGAACGCACCCGGGAAGGCAACGACCTTTACAACGAAATGATCGAGGCCGGCGTGATCAAGGTCGAGAAGGACGAAAAAGGCCACTCGAAGAAGGGCGCCAACGGCATGCCGATTATCAAGGAAGGCTCCAAGATCGGGCTCGTTTACGGGCAGATGAACGAGCCGCCGGGCGCCCGCTTGCGAGTGGGCCTTTCCGCGCTGGCGG
>CAZZAQ010000094.1:0-10420 GCA_964652165.1 uncultured Bifidobacterium sp. | reverse complement strand
TCGCCAGTTCCCAATCTGACACCGGACTTTGCTTGGTTCCCGGCCCCGGCTTTTCCGCGCGATAGAGAAATGCCGGCGCGACGAGCACGCGCGCAAGTGTGAGTCTCACCGATTCGCCATGCGGCAACTCCTGCTCGCGCAACTTGCGATAGAGGCCGCGCAATTCGTCTTTCTCCGCGACAGTGAGCGGGCGGCGGTACGCGCCGTCAGCGAACTTCAGCACGGCGTCGAGGTGCTTGGGTTGCGTGTCGACGAGGCGTTGCCGAAACGCGGCGGCCCGTTGCAGGATGGGTTGGCGCATCGGCTCGAAGACCTTCGGGTCGGCGTCCTGCGTGGCGTATTGCCAGAGCTGCTCGAAGGCGTCCACGAGCGTCAGCGCGTCGTGGCTCACGTAGTGCAACTCGTCCCAAAGCCGGTCGAGCCGGGCGGCCTGTGCCTCGTCGAGCAGGAGGCGCGCGAAATGATGGTCCTCGCGATGATAGAGCGTGAGCGTGACGACTTCATCGACGGGCACGATTTTCGTGTAGCAGAGCGCGGCGGGAAAAATCTGGCGGAACTCGTCCAGCGCGGCTTCGATGCGGCGATGGGCGGCGCTGCCATCGTTCACCACGATGGGCGTGGAGTGAATGACGGGCTTGTCGGGATCGGTCCAGGTTCCCTTTCCGCCGGGAACGGTCACCGGGCTGGCGACCAGGCCCGGCTCCGCGGCGGGCTTATTTGTGAGCACTTGAAGTTGCACGCTGCCTTCCCGGCCCGTCTCGCGATGCAGTGAGCCGGTGGTAACGAACTCGCAGCCTTCGACGAGGTCGGCGGGCAAACGAACCTCGATGAGTGACGGCGCGCGAACGCAAAGGCTGGCGGCATCGATGGCGGCGCCGTTGGGATGCCTGCCGAATTGGGAGGGTTCGAGGCCCACCCCCTCACCCGCCCTTCGGGCACCCTCTCCCCCAATGGGGGAGAGGGATGGGGTGAGGGGGTCTGCCGATTTCGATACCAGCGCCGGACTTGTGCGTTGCCGCAGCAACCCGCTCAACAGCGGCCCGCTGAGCGAGGCGAGCTGGCGATACAACGCGGCGTCAGGCGAATCCTTCGGCGCGGGCGGGCCGGAGGTGAGCAGCTTCTGCACTTCCTCAGCCAGCTTCTGCCTGGCGTCAGCGCTTGCAGCCGATTGCCATTTCGCTAGCAAAGAGCCGGCGGGGATGACCGGCCCCAACGCGCCGCCCTTGTCCGGCTCGACATAGAAATGCCAGACCCCCTCGTTGCCGAAACGGTCGGCGTGCGGATTGCCCGCCAGCACGTCGGAGGAAACGTCTTTGGCCAGATTCCATTCGCGTCCGCCTTCTTCTGCGCTGGTGAGCGCGAGGTCCACGGCGGTCAGATCGCACGAGTGATTGCCATCGCGCGGGCCGATGAGCAACGACACGACGTCGCCGGGCTGCACGGCGAGAGTCTCGATGGGCGCGGGCTTCACCTCCTTGGAGCCTTGCGCGGTGCCGGCGGCCAACCGTTGGCGGGTCGCGCCGCGCCGCAACTCCAGCGCCCACGTCACGCCGTTGCCGCACTCGGGATGCGCGTGCTGAATCTGCGCTTCGACCCGCACACGGCCCGCGATGGGGCTGCGCCAGCCGACGACCGCCGCGAGTTTGGGCGAAGGATGCACCGCCACGCTGTGCGGCTTCATGTTGCCAGGAATGCGCACGTGCTGGTCGGACGAATTGGCGGCGAGGTTCGGAGTATCGGGCGAGCCCCAGCCCTTGATGAAATCGTAGCCCGAGGCGCTATTGATTCTGTTGGTGAAGTACCCCTCGATGCGCACCGGGCCACCGGCGCCGATGCCCAGATAATCGAGCCACGCGGAGAGAACGTCGGCTTCGACGCCGTGCTTGCGGGCGAGTTCGCCGACATCGGTCTTGCCCGGGGCGAGGGCGGCCTCGGCGGCGGCGCCCAAACAGTTTGTCGTGCTGGCAAAGACACGTTCGCGACGCGCCGCCGACTCACGACTCAGTTGGCGCACATCGCGCAGCGACAGGTCCGGCCGGCCGGCGGCCACCAATCGCGGCCGTTCCCAGACGACGTAGTCGTCCGCATTGCCATCGCCTGCATCCGAGGCGCTGAGGTAAAAGGTGACCTCCTTCGCCTCGGGCGACGCGGGAAGCTTGAACCGAATTTCCTGCCGCGGCTGAAGCGGGTTGACCGGCTCCATCCACGCCTTCGGTCCGCCGACTTTGCCGATGTGACCTACCGAGTTGAATTTCCAGAGCGCCTGTTGCCATTGCGCGATGTCCTTGGCAAGCGCCGCCACGTCGCCGGGTTTTGCAACCCGCCAGCGGGCGCGGATGGGATCGAGCAAGAGGGAGGGTTGGTTGCTGGAAAGAAGTTCGAGCAATGCGCGGAGATACTTTGGGCTAAGTCCGCGCTCGCGGGCCAGTCTCTCGTAGCCGCCGCCGTTAGGAGGCGGATTAGCCGGACTGGAGGACGCATCCGCCTCGTCACCTCGGCGGCTACTCAATTCCAACGTCGCCGCGAGATACTTCTCCAGCGGCAACACGCCGCCGTCCTTCGTGTCGAACTTGATCCCCTGCAGATTCACCGCCGTGCCGCCGCCCTGGCCGGTGAACTGCCGGTAAAACCCGCGAATCGCGGCGAGGAGTTCCTCCGTCCAATCGCGCCGCGTGCTCCCGGCCGAGAAACGAATCCCATCCGGCAGCAGTATCGCGTGTCGGGCGACCTCCTTGCCGGCGTCGAGATACTTCGTGACCAGCGCCGGCGACATGACGAGCGAATGACCGACGTTCATGAACCCTTCACCCGACGCCGAATCCACCGGAAACTCCTTCGCCGGGTCGAGGGACTCGACGCCAGTAAGGTCGCGAATCGTGTAGGTGTATTCCGCGTTCGAGAGCCGGCGCAGCACGACGGGGCCGGGGTCGCCCGCGCGAGCCAGCGCGATGTCATCGAGGACGGCATTGGCCCAGGCCAGCAATTGCTCGCGCTGCGGCGGCGCGGGCTGCGGCTTGTCCTTCGGCGGCATCTCCTCGCTCGCGAGTTGCTCGACGACGGTCTGCCAAACCTTCGGATGTTTCTTCACCTCGCCGAGCGAGGAGAAGCGTTCCAAATCGAGGTCGCCCTTGTGCTTCTCGGTGGAATGACATTTCAGACAGAAAACGGTGAGCAGGGGGCGGATGGTTTTGTCGAAGTGGCCAGGCGTCGTCGTGGCCGTTTGCGCTGGCAGGGACGACGAAGCGAAGACCCACGCGAATGCCAACGCAGCGACGCGAATGGAAACCTCGCGGAGCGAGGCCATGATGGTAGCCGTGGGATTTATCCCGCGGAAGAATCGGCCGAGACGCGGAAAAGTCGCGGAGCGACGATTGAACGGACCGAAGGAGCTGAAGCGTTCAAGCGTCGCTCCGCGACGCTGTTGCGCTTCGCGGCGAACATCCGTGGACTGAAGTCCACGGCCTGGAGTTTGGCCATTTTGGGCCGGCGTTTTGCCTCTCCCGGAGGGAGATTTGAGAATAGCCCAGCGTTTCAACGCTGGGTCTGATGGCCCAACGGCGCCCGTCCCGAAGGGACGGATGAATTCATCGAATCTCATGAGTCCCTTCATATTCCCATTTTTTGTGGCAGGAATTCAGCCGTCCCTTCGGGACTCGATGCCTCTATTCGACAATCCCACCCTTGAAAGGGTGGGCTATTTTCAAATCTCCCTCCGGGAGATGGCAGACGAACAGCTTTTGCTCTTTGAATAACGGAGGGCCGAAAAATGGCCAAACTCCAGTCCGTGGACTGAAGTCCACGGCTACCATCACTGCCTCGCTCCGCGAGGCTGGCCTCTGACGACGGCGGAAAGGCAGGCACTGCCAAGGGGAGCAAGGTGGGTCGCATTCCCGGATTCAGGGCCGGCGGAATGCGCGTTAGGATTTCCCGAACCATGACTCGACAACGCTTTTCATATCAGCGCGTTAGATGCCCCAGCGCGGGGTTAGGCGGCTTGTTGCCTCTGGAATCTGTGTCTGAACCCATACCAAACGAGGTAAATGAAACCGCCCCACAAGATGCTGTTGAGCGCGTAAAAAAGCCAACCAAGAATCTCCTCCGCAATGGGGACATCCTTCGGCGCAGTGACGGGCAGAATCGAGAGGAAAAACTCTATCGGCTGTCTCAGCACCGCGCTCGTATGGGAAACCAACTGCGTGAACCAAGTGTCAGGTGGCGGTGTGCCGAAGAACGTGAGGCTGCGGCCAAGATTGTCGCTGATTGTCTTGTCGGTCGTGAGATACATGAGTGCGAAATGCACTACCGCAATCGCTGCGATAATGGCGAGGGTTCGCTTCATGCGTGGTCGAGGGGCCTGACGGGTTCTGACCTGAGTTTTCACTGTCCAAATTGTGTTGGCCGCAGACAGTCTTGGCTTGGAAATAGGCGCTGTCCACAGGAATTCAGGCACCGAGACCGTGCCGGATGTGTCTGGCAGGGCTTTTGCTCAGGAAGCGGGAAACGCGTCGGGACGGCACCCGTCTCCTTGAGCAGGTTGAGAAGTGAATCGTGAATCGTGAATCGTGAAAACGAACTGGCGCTCCCTCTAGTTTCACGTTTCAAGCTTCAACGCTCCGCCCCGCCCATTACAACGCCGGACCTCGCCCGCGCCCCAGACCGCGGCGGAGTCGAGAAAACGGGAACGCGGGACAGCTTTTATAGCAGTTCGGGCTTGCAAATCATGATCATCAGTGGGAAAAAGTGCATCGTCTCACTATGAAACCCTTCACGCGTGCTGGGCGGGCCGCTTGCTGGTCTGCCCTCCTTGTTTTCTGTGCCAGTTTTCCAACACTTTTCGCTGGGGAAATCAACCCTGCGCCGCCGCGCATCACAATCAAGACCGGCACGAATGGCCCGGCGCAACTGGCATTCCCCTATCCGGCGGCGCTGCAATACAACGTGTACAGCGCGCCGGACGCCACGCAGCCGTTTGTGCTGGACACGACATCGGGCCTGTTGCTGGGGCCTTCGTATGAGGTCACCAACGGCGGGCCCAACCGGCTCTACCGAGTGAGCGTGACGCCGATGGCCAGCAATGAAGTGTTCAGCGCGACCGTGCTCAACCGCGTGACCTACGGCCCGACGCCCGAAGCTATCGAGCGCATCCAAAGCATCGGCCCGCAGGCCTTCATCAACGAGCAAATGGCCTGGGATCAACTTGCGGACGACCTGGACACGACGCCGCCCATCGTCAATACGCCCTACCCGCCGCCCGCCCAGCCGCCGCTCACCAACTGGATTCGCGTCTCGGCCAGCGGCACGGCGACCAGCACCAACTTCTTCCTCTACCTCAGCCTTGCGGGCCGCGTTTATGTCGATAACGTGCGCCTGGTCCTCGGCGACGTGGCCGACGTGGGGGACAATCTGTTGGTCAACGGCGACTTCGAGAACCCGCTGACCAACGGTTGGATCATCGGCGGTATTTACGCCGGGTCCATCGTCACCAACAGTCCGACGGTGGACGGTCTATCGGCCAGCGGCACCCATTGTCTGCTCCTGGTCGGCACGGGGGCCGGTAGCGGCGCGGGCACCAGCTTGCAACAAATCTATTCCCCGACGAATTATCCCACGGGGCAAAGATTCACCCTCAGCTACTCCTACCTGCCCGTGGTGAATTACGGCACAGAGGTCCTCACCGCGCGTCTGTCCGGCAACGCCACCATCCGCAACGTCACACAGCCCTCGGGCGGACCGGTGCCGCCCACGCCGCCGACCGCGCCCTACGCCGTCTCGCCCATCTACAACAAACTGACCAATGCCGCGCCGCCCCTGCCCGGTTGGTCCCTCCCGCCGACGAACGTCAGTATTGGCGACCTCCGCGCCTATCACGTCCTGCGCGCTGTCCAAAGCAAACGCCAGCTTTACGAGATCATGGTCCAGTTCTTCGACAACCATTTCAGCACGGAGTACGCAAAGATTAAGGACTGGTTCGACAACAACACCGCCAACGCCGTCACCAACGACGTGACCCGGCAAAACCTGGCGGTGGACCTCGAATGGCGCGAGCACATGAAATGGCGCCAGGCGTTGAGCGACACGAACTGCACCTTTTACGACCTGCTCAAGATCAGCATCGAAAGCCCCGCGATGGTCATCTACCTGGACACCATCCAGAACACCCGCGCTGCGCCCAACGAAAATTACGGCCGGGAGATTCTCCAACTCCACACCATGGGCTCCGATAACGGCTACGTGCAGCAGGACATCGTGGAACTGGCGCGCGTGTGGACCGGCTGGCACGTGGCCAAGAAGGACGCCAGCAACGCCAACAACCCACTTGCGCCCGCCGTGACCGACGCGACCAACATGCCGGGCGTCTACGTCCTGAACTTCCGGCCCGCCAATCACACCACCAACGCCGCCAAACGCCTCTTCACCAACGTCGTCGTCAATCCGCGCTTCCCGACACCGTGGGGCGGCCAGCCCTATGCCTTTACCATCGTCACCAACCAGTTCCCAACCACCAGCGGCATGACCGAGGGTTACCTCGTCGCCCAACACCTGGCGAATCTCCCCCAGACCATGGAGTTCGTCAGCGTAAAGCTTTGCCGGACGTTCATCCACGAGGACTTCGAGTTCGGCTACTACGATTACAACGCGCCTGACGCCCCGCCCGAGGCGCAACTCATCCGCCAATGCATGACGGCCTGGGACATGCCGGCCGCCGACGGGCGCAAGGGCAACATCCGCAAAGTCCTCAGTGTCATCCTGAACTCCGCCCTCTTCCGCAGCCACGCCGCTTCGCAGCAGAAGGTCAAGACCCCGCTCGAACTGGCGGTCTCCGCCATCCGCGCGCTGCGCTTGAGCACGACGGATACGAACAACTTGAATTGGGTCGCCTTGACCGCCGACACTGACGGCTACGCGCTGGCCAGCCCGTTGAGCCGCATGGGCGGCATGAACCTCTTCAGCAAGACCGAGCCGGACGGCTGGTCTGAGAAGGGCAGCATCTGGCTCAATACCGCCAATCTTTGCGAGCGGTACCGCTTCGTGCAGCACCTCCTGATGCCGACCACCAGTTCACTCAAGACGGCCGATTACACGACCCGCAACAACACTTCTGACCCGGTGAAGCTCCTCAAGGGCAAGCTCCCTGCCGCCAGTTGGAACGATGCAGGCGCCGTCACCGATTATTTCCTGGGCCTGTTCTTCCCCGGTGAAGGCGCCGGAAACCTGGGAGCGGATCGCGCCGACGCGATCCATTTCCTCAACACCGCGGAGGACGGCACCCCCTCGCCTTTCACGGGGGTCGCCAACACGACGGCCGCCTACGACGGGCGCGTGCGCGGCCTGGTCGGCATGCTGATGAGCCTGCCGAAATTCCAGGAGCAATAAGCACCCGCACCCGGAACCTTCAACCCTCCCTTCTTTATGGCAAACATCCTCACTCGTCGCTCCTTCATGACCGCGGGCTTCAAAGCCACCGCGGCGCTCGGCATCGCCTCGCTGATGAACATTCCGCCATTCCTGAAGCGCGCCCTCGCGGAGGGCAGCATCGGAATCAACGGGAAAAAACTGCTCTTCATATTCCTGCGCGGCGGCAACGATGGCGTCAACAATGTCCTCCCCATCCAGGATCCCGCCTACCTCGCCAACCGCGCCGACATCGGCATCCCCAAAGATCCCAATACCAACTACGCTACGGCCACGGGTTCGGCCGATCCCGTTACCTTCGGCGACCTTTACCCCCACGCCATTCGCCTGGGTAACGGCTTCGCCGCGTTGAACCCCGCCCTTGTCGACCTCGTTTCCCTCTTCAACGCCGGTAATCTTGCCCTCATCCATCGCGTAGCATACCGCAGCCAATCCCAAAGCCATTTTGATTCCGAGCGCTACTGGGAAAAGGCCGCCGACGGCGTCAGCGCCAATAACCGGCTCATCTCCGACGGCCTCTGGTACCGCACGATGGTCGAATCCGGCTGGAACAAGACCCACGCCCTCTCCGCCGTCTCCATCCAGTCCAACATGCCCCAGAGCCTCCGCGGCGTGGAGCCGATGACCAACCTTAGCAGCATCGGCCGCTACAACATCCTCGGCGTCTATAACCCCGTTGGCACCACGAACCAGGACCGCGTCAAGATTCTCGGTGACATCGATGCCGCCAACCACCGGCCCTACGCCGAAAAGGACAACCGCGCCCTGGTCCACAATCTCGGCATCGCCTTCCGCGACACCCTCGACATCTTCCGCTCACCCACCTTCCAGACCAACGAATTCTACGACCTCGACGGCACCACCAGACTTTTCCCGACCAACAACACCGAGGACAACGTCAACGCCGCCCTCCGCCGACAGGGCGGCAGCTTCGGCTTTATCGGCAACATCAAGTCCTGCGCCCAGATCCTTTCCGACACCGACGCCATCATCGCCGGCACCGAAATGGGCGGCTTCGACACCCACACCGCCCAGGTCACTGCCGGCAGTCCCCACCTCGGCGGCCATACCAACCTCCTCCGCCGCCTCGCCTGGGCTTACTACGCCCTCTGGCGCTATTTCAGCAGCAAGAACATGTGGGACAAGGTCGTCGTCATCACCATGTCCGAATTTGGCCGCACTTCGGCCGAAAACGCCAACAACGGCACCGATCACGCCGAGGCCAGCGTCATGTATGTCGCCGGCGGCGGCGTCACTGGCGGCGTTTACGGCTGCAAGGACAACCCCTCCACCCAGCCCGGAGTGAAGAACTGGGACCCTTGGGACGGCGTCGGCACGAACCCCAAGCTCGGCTCCCTCTTTGCCACCAACAGCAACGTCGGCTACCTCAGGCGCCTCATCGACTACCGCTCCGTCGCCGGCGAAATCATCCGCGACCACCTGGGCGCCACCCAGCCCCAGCTCAATCGCATCATCCCCGCCTACGCCAACGAGAGCGTCGAGCACCTCAAACTCGGCGGCACGGTCGGCACCATTCCGATCCTGGGCGAACTCGGCATCGTCTAGCCGGAGTAGCTGCGCCCGTGAGGTCGCGGGCTGGCTCCATTCGCTGGAGCCGGGAGATCCGACCGATCCGACCGATCCGACGAATGGAATCGGCCCGCGACCTCACGGTCGCAGCTACGCCAGACGAATTCAGCGCGTTCGCGCCCCTTACTCCTTCTGCTGCGTGATCACGCCATTCATCAGGCCACCGTGATCGCCGCCGGTCCAGGTGCCGGCGTAGGTGTTGTCGTAAATCATCACCCGCGCCGAGTAGGTGCCGCTGCCGGGCACGCCGACGTCGTCCACGATGATGACCGGCGTGTCGCCCGCCCACTTCACTTGCACGGGGATTGGCGCGGTAATGTCTTTCTTCCCGTACTGAATGCGCGCGTTGATCAGCCACACGTCGCCGCCGACCTTGTTCACGCCGATGATGGTGTACTTGTCTTCCTTCTCGGGGCCGAGCTGGCCGTCCTTGAGCGAGCACCAGCGGCCGGAAAGCGTGGCCTTGGTAAGGGTGGCCTTGAATTTGGCTTCCAGCTCTTCGGGGGTGAGCTTGGGCTTGCTGGGGCTGGTCTTGGCGGGTGGCGCTTTGGGCTTCTCAGGTGCATCAGTTTTTTTCGCGTCTTGAGCGAAGGCCGCGAGACAACAGGCGGCGCCGAGTGCAATGGTGATCCGGGCAAAGGTCGTTTTCATAGCGATGGAATGTTGGACGCAGCGTGACAGCTCCACGCTCAACGCGCAGCAGAAAATTATCCCGCCAGAACGCGGGCATACTGCTCCTGATACGCGAAAGTGGCGAACGCGCCGCCGGAATGGAGAAAGAGAATCTTCTGCCCGAAACGCTCCGGCGCCTTGCGCAGCTCGGCGAGCATGCCGCGAAAGGCTTTGCCCGTGTAAGTCGGATCCAGCAGCACGCCTTCCTGCCGGGCCAGCCCGAGGTAAAAGCGCAAATCGTCGTCACTGGCAACGCTGAACCCATCGCCCACGTGGCCGTCGAGGACCTGAAGAGTGCGATCGCGGGAAGGAAGATTGAATTCCCTCGCGGCGTCTTCGATGAGCTGGCCGACGCGCTGGTGGAAGTATTCGGCGTTGTCACAAATGTTCACGGCAAAGAGCCGGCGCGGATCGAGGCCGTGAAGTTCGTAGCCAAGGTGGAGTCCGGCGTGCGTGCCGCCCGAGCCTTCGGCGAAGAACAGCGCGTCGGGGGCGTCGGTGCCGGCGCCGGTTTGTTTCCAGGTGACCAGCATCTCCTCGACGGCGCGCAGGTAGCCGAAGCAGCCGCGAGGCATGCTCCCGCCCTCGGCGATGACGCAGGGCTTTTCGCCCCGACGGCGGTAGTGCTCGGCGACTTCTTCGAGAAAGGGCGCGTAGACGCCGCCTTTGGCCTGGTAATCGGCGTAAGGAAGATAGTGCAGGTCCGCGCCGGCGATCTGATTGAGGAGCAGATTGCCGATGGGCG
>CAZZAQ010000093.1:459-10447 GCA_964652165.1 uncultured Bifidobacterium sp. | reverse complement strand
GGGCCGTTCGAGCTGCACCCCGAGGAGATAGAAGAGGGCGGCTGGTTCGCGCTGGAGGCGGTGGACCGGTGGTCAGCGGAGCGGCCGGGGGAGTTTGCTGCGGCGTTCCTGTTGATTTGGTTTTGGAACCGGGGCCGGGCGGGGGTAGAGTGCGGCGAGGCCGGGGACGTATCGCCACCTGGCCGGGCATGAAACTGTTTCGCTGGGAAAACGTCCGCCAGCTCCGCGAGCTGCTGCGGGAAACGGCGCCCCCGCCGGACCAGATGTCGTTGCGCCTGCAAACGGTCGAGCGCGACGTGATCCTCCCGGTGAAGGCGGCGTTCATCCTGATCGTGATCTACAGCCTCTATTTCTCGAGTTGGTTCGAGAACGTGGCGTTGCCACAGACGGACGTGCAAAAGGCGGTGGAGAGGTTCTTCCCAATTTACCTGCTGCTGAACATCGCCGTCGCGGCGGTGCTGCTGTTCTTCCACCGCAGGATGTCGGCTGTGGCGGTGCAGCGGTTCATTTTCACCTCCAACTTCGCCGACGGGGTATTCCTGGCGGCGCTGGTGTTAATGACCAATGGTGTGGAGAGCGTGTTGTACTGGCTGTTTCTGGCGCTCATCGTGCGCAACGCGGTGAGCTGTCCGCTGGCGGCGCCGCAGTTGATCCTGAACTTTTCGTTCAGCTTGCTTTACCTGGCCGCCGGCCTCATTTATTGGTTGCTGGCGCGGAGCATCACGGACGTGGACGAGTTGCTGCTTTCCGGCGATGACCCCGCAGTATTTCCGCTTGAAACGCTGCTGCTCCGGCTGTTCGTGCTCTGGCTCGCCGCGGCGTGGGGCTACGCGATGCAGGTGTTGTTCGAGAAGCACCGCCGCGCCGTCGAGGAAGGGCAGGAATATGCCGTGCGCCAGGAACAATTGCGTTCGGCCGGCCGGCTGGCGGCGAAGATCGCCCACCAAATCAAGAACCCACTCGGCATTATCAACAACGCCGCCTACTCCATTCAGCGCGCCCTCCAGGAGGGCAAGCCGGTGAACCCCCAGCAGGTCGAGATCATCCGCGAGGAGATCGAGCGCGCCGACCAGACGATTACCAAGCTGATGGGCTACTCGCAACTGGCCGAGGGCCGTGTGGAGCGCCTTCAGGTGGCCGATGAGCTCGACAGCGCCATCGCCCAGGCCGTGCCGCTGGCGGCCAAGTATCCGGTGGTGGTGGAGCGCGACGTGGCGCCAGACCTCCCAGCCTTGCTGATGCAAAAGGCACATTTGTCGGAAACCCTCGTCAACCTCATCCAGAACGCCCGCGAGTCATTTGTCGGAGGCAAAGGAAAGATTCGCGTCAGCGCCCGCGCGAACGACGACCAATCGGTGGTTGTGACCATCGCCGACGACGGGCCGGGCATTCCTAAGAGCCGGGTGGAGAAGATCTTCCAGGCCTACTACACGACCAAGGAAAAGGGTACCGGACTGGGTCTTGCCATCGTAAAGCACAACATCGAGCTTTATGGCGGGACCATTCGGGTAGAATCTGAGCTTGGAAAAGGCACGCGGTTTGTCTTACAGTTCCCTACCCGAACCGTGGTGAAGCCACAATCATGAGCGCCGCGCCGTTACCACTCCTCGTCGTTGACGACGAGAAGAACATGCGCGCCTCCCTCCAAACCATGCTGGGCGACGAGGGCTACGATGTGCGCGCGGTCGAGAGCGCCGAGGAGGCGCTCAGTCTGGTGGGGCGGGAAAAATTCTTCATGGTCATCACGGACGCCCACCTGACCGGGATGAACGGTTACGACCTGTTGGACCGGCTGCGGCAGACCAAGCCCGACCTGCCGGTGCTCATGATCACCGCTTACGCCACGGCCAGACAAGCCGTTGAAGTGATCAAGGCCGGAGCCATCGACTACCTTTCCAAGCCGTTCGAGCCGGAGGAACTCATCCACCAGGTGAACCGTTGCGCCGAACGCTACAAGCTGATTCAGGAAAACGTCCGGCTCCGGCGCCAGGCGAGCCCGACCTTTGACGTGGACCAAATCATTGGCGACTCGCCAAACATGATCGAATTGCGAGTACTCATCAAGACTGTGGCCGCATCGAACGCGACCGTGCTCATCCTTGGGGAAAGCGGCGTTGGCAAGGAGTTGGTGGCTGGCGCGATCCACGCGCTGAGTTCACGGCGCGATGCTGCTTACGTTCGGATCAACTGCGCGGCGATCCCCGAGAATCTGTTGGAAAGCGAACTCTTTGGCCACGAGAAGGGGGCCTTCACGGGCGCGCTCCGGCAAAAGCTGGGCCGCGTGGAGGAGGCCGACGGCGGCACCGTGTTTCTTGACGAGATCGGCGACATGAGCAGGCCGCTACAGGCGAAGCTGCTGCGTTTCCTCGAAGACGGCTCGTTTACACGCGTGGGCGGCAACGAGGAACTGCGCGTCGACGTCCGGCTCATCGCCGCCACCAACCGTGATATTGTCGAGGCCATCCGGCAGAACCAGTTTCGCGAGGATCTTTTTCACCGGCTCAACGTCGTGCAACTTTGCCCGCCGCCCTTGCGCGAGCGCCGGAAAGATGTGCTGACTCTGGCGCACCATTTCTTGCGGATGTTCAGCGCAACCATGAACAAGTCAATCCGAGGAATTTCACCCGCGGCGCAAGACAAGTTGCTTGCGCATCACTGGCCGGGCAATGTGCGCGAATTGCGGAACGTGATGGAACGCGCGGTGATTTTGGAAAAATCGGAGGAAATTCAATCCACCAGCCTGCCAATGTTTCAAATCGAAACACGGCTTCGCAAAACGGAGCTTCCCACCGTGCCTGGCAATCGGCCCATTGACGAAGTGATGTCCGAATTTGAGAAGGAGATTATCCTCAATTCTCTCGAGCAAAACCGATACAGCCTGACCCGAACTGCCGAGCAGTTGAGGATCAGCCGCCACGCCCTGCGCTACCGCATGCAACGACTCAACATCAACACCGGCCCTGAGTCCGAAGACGACACCCCTCAGCCTGCCGGGAAGGAGGCCGCGCCATGCACCTGATTTTGCCGCTGCTGGCGCAAATCGACAACGAACAGGAACGGGCCATCCGCGAAGCCGCCCAACGCCAGGGCGCCGGCTCGTGGTGGAGCAGCGACACCAGTTTGATCCTGGCCGCCAGCCTGGCCTTGGCCGCCGCGTTTTTTTTCTGGGCGTTCTTCCTGCGCAAACGCCCCGAGACCCGCCGTGGCTCGTTGGTGCTGGAACGGGCCAAACGGGAGTCGCCGGAGCGTTACGGCTCTTCCGGCCGTCGCCGCCGGCGCAAGCGCCGGCCCGACCACCCGGAGAACCTCCCTCGCAATCCCACGCTCGCGGAGATCGGCGGCCTGCCTCCGCCGCGGCCCGATGAACCCGAGCCGCCCGCCGGCGACGGTCCCGCCCAGTCGCCCGAGCTCCAACGCTAGCCGCCGCTGTTCATGGAGGAATGCCGCTCCATCACGCGCAAGAGCACTTCCAACCTCGCGCTTGCCTTCATCCTCCTGCCCAAGGCCAAGCGCGAAGGCATGACGGCCCTGTACGCGTTTTGCCGCGAAGTCGACGACGTTGCCGACGAGCAATCCGTGCCTGCGGAGGCGCGGCGCGCCCGTCTCGCCGCCTGGCGCGCCGATATCGCACGGGCTTGCGCCGGTCAGACGCCCGAGTTCCCGGTCAACCGCGAACTCCGGCCGGTGATCGCCGCCCACCAACTTCCCTTCGCCCTGTTCGACGAACTCATTCGGGGAGTCGAAATGGACCTCGACATCCATCGCTACGAAACCTTCAGCCAACTCGAACATTACTGCTACCGCGTCGCCTCGGTCGTCGGCTTGTTGAGCATTGAGATTTTCGGCTATACCCAGCCCGCCTGCCGCGACTATGCCAACCACCTCGGCAAGGCCCTTCAACTCACGAACATCCTCCGCGACGTCCGCATCGACGCGGAACGCGGGCGCATCTATCTGCCGCTCGAGGAGCTGCGCCGGTGCGGCGTCTCCGAGTCGGAGATCCTCCGCTTCGAGTACACGGACCGTTTCCAGCGGCTTGCCGCCATCGTCGCCGAGCGCGCGCGGTTCCACTACCGCCGCGCTCGTGAGCTGCTGCCGCCCGAGGACCGCCGCTCGATGACGGCCGCCGAGCTGATGGGCTCGGTCTACTGGCGTCTGCTTTGCAAACTGGAGGAGCGTCACTTCGACGTGTTCGCTCCGCGGCCCACCCGCCTGAGCCGGGGCCAGAAGCTCTTGCTCATCTTCCGCACCTGGTGCCGGCAGTCAGTCGGCGCGTTGACGCCGAACTATGGGACACCGTGAGAGTCGGCCGCCCCCGCCGCCTGATCGTCACTGCCGACGACTTCGGCCGCTCTCCCAGCATCAACGCCGCCGTCCTACGCGCCCACCGCGAAGGTATCCTCACCGCTGCAAGCCTGATGGTGAATGAGGAGGCTTGCGACGAAGCCGTCGCGCTTGCGAAGGAGGCCCCCAAGCTGGGCGTGGGCCTTCATCTCACGCTGCTGCGCGGCCACGCCGCGCTTCCTCGCGAACGAATCCCCGGCCTCGTCAACGAGCGCTTGGAGTTCGGCGACAATCCCGTCGCTGTCGGCGCCCGCTACTTCTTCCACCGCGGACTTCGCTCGCAGCTCCGTGACGAAATCGCCGCGCAGTTCGAAAAATTTCGAGCCACCGGTCTCCAGCTCGATCACGTCAACGGCCACCTGCACTTTCACCTCCACCCGACTGTCTTGCAGATCCTGTTGGAACACGCCGGGGCCTGGGGCATCCGGCGCCTGCGGCTGACCTGCGACCGCTGCTGGCTGAACTTGAGATTGGCCCAGGGCCGGCTCGCCTGGCGGCTGGGCCATGCAGCGCTTTTTCGCTGGTTCTGGTGGATGCTGCACCCGCTGCTCCAACGCAAAGGCATCCGGCACACCCGCGCCGTGTTTGGCCTCATGCAGGACTCGCGCGTGGACGAAGAGTTCATTCTCAAACTCCTGCCCCGGCTGCCCGCGGGCGATTGCGAACTTTACTCCCATCCGTCGCTGGATCAATTTCGGCACGAGTTCGACGCCCTCGTCAGCCCGCGCGTGCGAGACTGCATCCGCCAACTCGGCATCGAACTTATCCGCTACCAGGATCTGTGAAATAAGAAACCTCCCCGCGTCCCGCCGCACTGTCCCATGACCAAAGTCATTCTCATCCTTCTGGCCGGCCTCGTCTTCGAGGCCATCGGCGTCGTCTATCTCAGCGCCGGCATGAAGCAACTCAACGGCGCGAGCGAATCGGACCCCCGCCTGAGCGTCGCGAAGGTCCTGCGCCTCGTGAAGTCAGGCGTGACGAACAAGAACATCCTCCTGGGGGTCGCCTGGGAAGCCGTCTTCTTCGCCGCCCTCTGCTACCTGCTCACGCAGCGCGACGTGAGCCTCATCTGGCCGCTGAGCGCCCTCAGCTTCGTCTTCACCGGCGTCGCCGCGAAACTCTTCCTGAAGGAGGAAATCTCAACGCTGCGTTGGGCCGGCATCGTGCTCATCGTGATTGGCGCCGGCATTGTCACCTGGAGCGAGAAGCTCAAGGAACGTGAAGCCGCCCGTCGCGCGGCCGCGGCCGAGGCGAGGCCGTAGCAAGCGACGCGGCGCGGGGTGGTGAAGTAATCAGTAATCAGTATTCAGTGTTCAGTGTTCAGTCGGGCATGTCGCCGTCCATTGTCCAAACTGATTACTGAATACTGATTACTGAATACTGATTACTGAATACTGATAACTCTCACTCCACTTCCTCAAGGCAGCGGCACCGTGAAAATCCGGGGGAAGAAGGCGCCGATCAATTCCAACTGCACGAACGGTCCATGGGGGTTGGGATTGGCCGGGATGCTCGCGGCCTTCGGGACATTGAAGTCATTGTCGTAAGTGAGCACGATGCTGTTGCCCGCCACACAGACAGCTTCACGTCAATTCTTCCCATCGACAATTCCGATCAGCGCTTCGGCCAGCGTTTTGGCCGCCGACGCCGTTTGGCGCTGAAGACGGAGGAGCGCAGGGATCCTGCCTGGCGCCTTGGCAACGGCCAGCGCCAGTTTGCCGAAATCCATGTTCATCTCCGGCGTTGTCAACGCGTTGAAATCCAGCGGCAGGTTTTCGTCCGCGGTGTCCGAGATCACGCGCACGGTCGCGCAACGCACGCCGTGCTGGCGGCAGAGTCCATGAACGCAACCGGACTCCATCTCCACGGCATCCGCGCCGGTTTCGCGCCGCAGAGCGCCTTTCTCAGCAGCAGTCACGGCCATGCGGCTGGCGCAGTGAAAACGCGCCGGGCGCAGCCCCGCTGAACTCAATCGGGCTGCGAGCGCCGCATCGGCCGTCTCGAACAGCACCGTGTTCAGCGCCAGCGCCGGGTCCAGGCCGCCGGCGAGTCCGCACGTCCATACGAGCGCCGGTTTGGATTCCATCAGCGCGGCTGCCAGCGTCCGCTGCGTATTCCGGCGGCCCATGCCCGTGACGATCACGCGGAGGGCAGCGGATTTCGGAGCTAGTTTTCGGAAGGGCCTCGCCTCTCCCGGTAGCGCGAAACAGACGAAAACCGGCGCGGTGGGTTCAGTCATGGGAAACCTTCGGGCGATCGGAACGACCAGGAGGGCTTAATCGGTAATCGACAATCGGCAATCGCAAATCGCAACTCACTTGATCCCCGCCAACCGCTCTCGCCAGATATGGTAGAGCTGCACCGTGGCGCGCACGTCGCGCAGGCAATACTCGGCGATCTCGCGGTGGCGCCCTTCGGCCATCAAGCGGTTCACGTCCACGCCGGTCACACCCTGGCTTTTGGGCGATTCGATGCCGAAGGCCTTGCAGTAGAAATCGAGGTTGAACTTGCGCGCCGCGCCGTCCCGCCCGCTGACTCCGTAAAAGGTCAGTTGCTCGGCCAGATCGCAATGAGGCTCGTGGGCAAAACGGTAGCCGAGCCAGTCCTTGCGCGAGATCGGCACATTCAGCAGCGCCGAGCGAAGGTAGAGGAAAGGCACGTCAAAGCCCCGCCCGTTGAAGGTGACGACGAGGTCGTACTTCCTGGCCACGTCCCAGAACGCCGCGAGCAGTTCCGGCTCGTCCGCGCACGGTGTGAACTCGACCGGACTGTTTTCCCCCGCGCCCGCTTCGGCATCGTCGGCAAGGAACAGCACCTGCCCGCGCTGCGAGTCGGCGTTGAGCATCGCGATGCACACGATGCGCGCGGTGAGGGGGTAAAGATTGAACATCTGCGCCAGTTCGGCACGACGCGATTCCCTGGCCACCGGGTCGGGAAGCTTTTCGGCTTCCCGGAACAGGTACTCCTGCTGCGTCGGGTCGAAGGCCTCGGGCGGCAGCGCGGAGGTTTCGATGTCGAATACCAGCCTGGCCATGAGAGAGTTTGGACGGGCGGAGGAAAAGAATCAGGGTGGAGAATCCGCCCTTCGGGCGCGGACTTTCCACCCCGTTGAACGGTCGTGGACCACTGCTACTTTTTCTTTTTCTTGGATTTTTTCTTAGCGGCCATTCTTGCTCACCTCCGATCCGGGTTGTGGGCTGGAAGAACCGACAGCAGCCAGGATTGAAAAGTCCGGGTCATTCCACGCGCGCGCGTCTTGCGACTTGAGTGCGACTGGTGCATTGACTGGGTTACTTCTGAGTGTCCGGCCGGGTCAACGCAAGCCTGAAATCGGCCGCGACACGGGAGCACAAGCCGAATTCGTGAAAATCGCTCTTGCTTCGCGCGCGGGCGCTCCCTATGTTACGCGCTCGTTTCAATCGGAAAGAAAGTCATGCGACGTCCCAAAGGCATCAAGACGAAGAAGTCGGTGGCCAAGCGTTTCAAGCTGACCGCACGCGGCAAGGTCCTGCGCGCGCGCGCCGGCCGCCGACACCTCAACCAGGGCAAGAGCGCCAAGCGCCGACGCCGCTTGCGGTCGCGCGCCACGCTCGGCCCCACGGACGTTTATCGCGTCACGCAGAATCTTCCTTTCAGTCACTAAGCGCATCCCTGCTTCAACGCTTCAACGCTTCAACCTTTCAACCAATTAACGACCCATGCGCGCCACCAACGCCCCCGCCTCCCGCAAGCGCCGCAAGCGGATGCTCACCGCCGCGAAGGGCTTTCGACTCAAACGCTCGAAACTGTACCGCTACGCCTCCGACGCCGTCGACCACGGCCGGCAGTACGCCTACCGGGACCGCCGCACCAAGAAGCGCACGTTCCGCTACCTGTGGCAGGTGCGCATCAACGCCGCCACCCGCGCCGCGGGCATCACCTACAGCCGCTTCATCGAGGGGCTGAAGGCCGCGCAGATCGCACTCGACCGCAAGGTCCTCGCCGACATCGCCGCGCGGGACGCCGCCGCCTTCGGCGAGCTAATCAAAGCCGCCCAGAACGCGCTAAAGTCGAAGGCCGCCGCCGCCAAGAGTTGATTCAACGAATCGCTTTCACGCCTTCGGGCGGCGCACGAAAGCGCGTCACATGGCGGAGCGTTCCCAAATCCGCACTCCAGGACTCCGCGGAAAGAAACGTGGAAAGAAACGTGTTGTCGGCCGCGGCGCGTTGCCCTACTTAGGGGTCTGACACCATGAATGTATTAATCTTCCCTCGGGCGTTGCTGCTTTCCGTTTTGGGGTGCGCTGCAAACGTTTCAGCATCCGAATGGCCGCAATGGCGCGGGCCGGCCCGCACCGGTCACAGCCTCGGGGCCAAGGCGCCCGCCGCGCTGCCTCGAGAGGCCTCACCCTTATGGCGCAATTCTGTGGGCGGCGGTTTTTCGGGCGTGACCGTGGCCGGGGGACGGGTCGTGTATCTGGACGAAAACGGCAGCCGCGAAATCGCCCACGCCCTCGACGCGAAAACGGGCACGGAGATTTGGCAGTTGGATTACGCGGACGTGTTCCGCGACGAGTGGGGCGCCGGACCTCGCGCCACGCCCATCATCGACGGCGAGCGCGTTTACGTGCAGTCGTGCAACGGTGAATTCCGTTGCCTGAGCCTCAAGGACGGCGCCGTGCTCTGGCGGACCAGCTTCGAGAAGGATTTCGGAGTGAAGTTCCTGGGCAGCAAAGCCAACGAAGGCACCGCCACGCGCCGCGGCAACAACGGCTCGGGGGTCATCGACAGCGATCGCCTCATTGTCCCGGTCGGCGGCACCAACGGCGCGAGCCTCGTTTGCTTCGACAAACTCACTGGCAAAATGCTCTGGCAATCCGGCAACGACGAGGCCGCTTACTCGTCGTTCATGGCCGGCACATTGGCGGGCGTGAGGCAGGTCGTGGCGTTCACCGCGGAGGCCCTGCTCGGCGCGGACATCGCGACGGGCAAAATCCTCTGGCGCGTTCCGCTCAAGACTAACGCCAAGCGCCACGCCGCCAGCCCGGTCATCCTCGGCGACCGGGTCATCGTGAACTCGCATAGCATCGGGATGGTCTGCATCGAGATCTCACGAGACGGCGCCGGCTTGAAGGCGGCACAGGCGTGGGTGAACAAGGAATTGCTCATCAACCTGGCCACTCCGGTCGCGGTCAACGGTTACCTCTATTCGCAAGGCCCAAGCGGGGATTACGTGTGCGTGGACGCGGCGAGCGGCGCAGTGAAATGGTCGCAGGCCGGGTTCGGCGGGACGAAGAAGGATTACTCGTCGACCATCGCGGCCGGCGACAAGCTGCTCGTGCTGACGGAAGGCGGCCAGTTGATCCTGCTGGCGGCCAATCCCGAAAAGTACACCGAACTGGGCCGCACACAGGCTTGCGGGAACACCTGGAGTTTCCCCGCACTGGCCGACGGCAAACTCTTCGTGCGCGACGGCCGGCAGCTTGCTTGCATCGACCTGGGCGGGAAGTGATGCGCCCGGTTCGCGTGTCTTTAGCGCGCATCGGAGCCATGAACTTGGGTAGGACAACGGCGGTCCAATAGCATCAACTCCAGCAAGAAAGTTCCAACTGCCCTGGCAGTCCATTAAAAAAGTAGCCGCCGTCAGGAGTCGATTTTCGTGTAG
>CAZZAQ010000093.1:0-449 GCA_964652165.1 uncultured Bifidobacterium sp. | reverse complement strand
AAGTAGCATCCGGCTCACGCCGGATGCTACTTTTTTAACGGGCTGTTAAGTGTTGAGTGATGGCCGATGCGGCGGAGGGCTGCTTTCAGACTCTCAACTCTCAACCATCGCCTCTCAACTCACTCTGGCACTCTACAGGGTTAAACCCGCGCCGGCAGCCGTTTATTTCAAGGATTTTGGACCGCGGATTTCACAGCGCGGCTGACGGCGCAACCAAAGTCGATCACCGCAAAGAACGCAGAGAACGCAGAGAGTGAATGGCTTCTCTTTGTGGTCTTTGCGTTCTTTGCGGTAAAAATTCGTGCACGCTGACAAAACTTTCATGGATAGTAGTACGGATGGGCACGGATGAGGGACGAAAGGCAGGTTCCTCGCTGTTCTTGGTGGAATAAAACGCAGCGAGCCAGCGGTGCTTCGGGCTGAAAGCCTGGGATGTGATAGCCTGGGGT
>CAZZAQ010000092.1:1441-10497 GCA_964652165.1 uncultured Bifidobacterium sp. | reverse complement strand
GCTACGGGATCCAGCGGCTTTGTCACTGGCCCTGTGCACAGGGTGGCAACCATGCGATTCCGGTTGTTCATGTGAGCGTATGATTTCACGAGTTTGAGGCGCCGGCTGGCAAAACGTTCAAAAATGACGGCCGTTGTCCGCGCCGGTCCCAACAGGGTATTCGACCGCGCCTGCATTGACTTGAGTGAAAGCCACCGATACTCTCCACGCCAGCAAAACTTTTTATCCAGTGCTCGAAGTCATCCAAAATTTGATCGTCCTTCAGGATCGCGACCGAAAAATCCTCTCGATGCAGAACGAACTGGCCCATATCGGCCCGGATCGGCAGGCGTTGCTGGCCAGGCTCGCCAACGCCAACTCCGGCCTCGACGCGGCCAAGCACCGCTTCAAGCAACATGAGTCGGACCGCAAGAAGCTCGAACTGGAAGTCGAATCCCGCAAGCTGCTCATCGAGCGATATTCGCTCCAGCAGTTCCAGACCAAGAAGAACGAGGAATACCGCGCTCTCGCCCACGAAATCGACGGGTGCAAGGAAGTCATCATGAAGCTCGACGATCAACAAATCGAGATCATGGAGAAAATCGAGGCCGAGCAGAAGGCGGCCGCCAGGGCCGCCGCGACCGCCGCGGAGCTTAAAAGGAACGTCGACGCGCGCATCGCGGACCTCGACCGGAGCGAGGCGACGTTGAAACGGGACCTCGCCGAATTGCAGTCCAACCGCGAGGAACTTGCTTCCGTGGTCGAGGAATCCGCGCGCCGGCAGTATGAACGGCTGCTCCGCCACAAGGGCCAGAACGTCGTGGTGGGCATCCAGCACGGCGTCTGTGGCGGCTGCCACATGCAGCTCAGCCGCAGCATCGTTGTCGGCTGCCAGGCCGAGCAGGAGATTCTCACCTGCCCCAACTGCGCGCGCATCCTCTATTACACGTCCGACATGGACATGGTGGTGTCGGAGTGAGCGCCATTCTGCACCCGCCCCGGAATGTCCTGGAAAGTCCTCATCACCGCCCGCACGCTGGACGTGGCCGGGACTCATGCCCTCCAACTCCTGCGCGAAGCGCGCTGCGAAATCGTCACCCCGCCCAAGTTCGGCCCGCTGACCGAGGCTGAGTTGCTGCCGCAGCTTCCCGGCATCGACGCCGTGCTGGCGAGCATGGACAAGTTCACCGCCGCCGTTCTCGGCTCGAAGCAAGCCGCGTCGCTCAAGATCATCTCGCGCTGGGGCGTCGGTTACGACGCCATCGACGTGCCCGCGGTAACTCAACACGGCATCGTCGTCGCCTACACTCCCGGTTTGTTGAACGACGCCGTGGCCGATTACGCGATGGCCCTGCTGTTCGCGCTCGCTCGCCGCGTCCACGAAGGCCACCTCTCGATGCGCGAAGGCCGGTGGGCATCCGGCTGGGGCCATGACATCGCCGGCAAGACGCTCGGCATCATCGGCTGCGGGCGCATCGGACAGGTGGTCGCCAAACGCGTGAGCGGATTCGACATGCGCCTGCTCGGCTTCGACATCGCGCCCAACACCGAGGCGGAGAAACTCGGCGTGCAGTTCGTCCCCCTCGACCGGTTGCTGGCCGAGAGCGACTTCATCACGTTGCACTGCGCGCTCACGCCCGAAACGCGCGGATTGCTGGGCGAAGCACAGCTTCGGCGGATGAAGCCGAGCGCTTATCTCATCAACACCGCCCGCGGCGCCGTCGTGGACGAAGCCGCGCTGCTTCGGGCGCTCGAAGGAAAGTGGATCGCGGGCGCGGCGCTCGACGCGTTCGCGGTCGAGCCGCTGCCGGCGGACCATCCGCTGCGCCGCGCGCCCAACCTGCTGCTGACCCCGCACCAAGCCTCGTTCGGATTGGACACCGGCGAGCGCGTCAGCACCGCCGCCGCGCAGGCCATCGTGGACCTGCAAGCCGGGCGCAAACCGAAGTGGGTGGTCAACGCCGATGTTTACAGTTTGGCGGCGTTGAGAGCGAAGCTCGCCTGAGAGCGCGTTTGAAAAATGGGTAGCACGGGCGACCCGCCCGTGCCGGTCGGCGACCCGCCGACCGGAACGAGCAAGGCCGAGCCCAGCAGTCGGCCGCCCTCATTGGCTGGGGATGCTCCTCCCGTTCCGTCCGGCGAGTCGCCGGACGGCACAGGCCAGTGGCCTGTGCTACCCAAGAGGCAATTTCCAAACACGCTCTGAGCTGCCAAACGGGCTTGCCCCAGGTCGATACCGCTGCCACATTCCCGGTCATGAGCAACAAAGAGATCGTCATCGATCTGGTTCATCGGCTGCCGGAAGACACGTCCCTGCAGGAGATCGCCCGCGAGATCGAGTTTGTGGCTGCCGTTCGCGAGGGCTTTGCGCAACTGGACCGCGGAGAAGGCCGGCCCATCGAGGAAGTCGAGCATATGGTGTCCTCAGGTGGTAGCCTGCACGCATGAGCACGCTGGCTGAAATCGAGGCCGCCCTCCCTTCCCTCTCGGCGGCAGAACTGGCGCGAGTCGGATTGACGATCGAGCGCCTCCGGCGCGAACGCGGGCGCGACGAGCGTCTGGACGGCCAGCCTTGGCCGTCGACACCCCAGGAGGTCGCGGCCTTGCTCGCCGACCTGGACTCGCTCCTGCCGTTGCTGACGCCCGAAGAGTCCGACCGTTTTGAAGCGTGGCGCGCAGCGGAGAAGCAGCGGCAAAAGGCGCTGTCCTCCGCCCGCAGTCGGTCCGTTGGCGAGCTCTTCTCTTGAAGCGATACCTTCTGGACACCGAGGAGCGCGTGAGCACCGCCGCCGCGCAGGCCATTGTGGACCTGCAAGCCGGGCGCAAACCGCGGTGGGTGGTGAACGCCGACGTTTACGATTCGGCGGCGTTGAGGGCGAAGCTTGGATGAAGCGTCGTCAGGGAGCGAGCAAGGCTGAGCTACGATGTTAAAAGGTTACAAAGTTGCATGGTTACAAAATGGGCGCATCCCACTTTATTGCAACTGGCAGGCGCCTCTCATTAGCACCCGGCTTCAGCCGGGTGGGAGAGTTGGCGTCAGGCTAAACCGCTTTAGCGGTTTTTCGGCGCTTGCAAACCGCTAAAGCGGTTGAAGGCATCCGGTCGCTCGATCACCCGGCTGAAGCCGGGTGCTAATGGAGAGGAAGCGCGCTGCGGGAAACTGGGATGCGCACTTACAAAACGAGGTCTGTTCCGGATCGTCCAAGCGCCCATCGATCGACGCGACTGGCAACGCATTCAAAAACGACAGCAGCCTCGCTATCGCGTCCCGACGGGCAGCGGCGGCCACAGCCCGCCGTTCGGCTGGCCTTCAATCGGATTCACCACGGGTTCGACGGCGGCCACTTGGAACTGCTGATTGGCGTCGAACTTGAATTGCAGGACTGGCGCGGACGCGCTACGCTGCCCGCATGAAATTTCGTTTGCTCGTTGCGCTCGACTCCGAAACCAAACGTTGGTCGGCGGTCTTCCCGGAACTGCCCGGATGCGCGACCGCCGGGGACACGGAGAAAGAGGCGATTGCCAACGCAAAGGAGGCGCTGGCTTTGTGGTTTGAACCGTCGCCCGTGAAACTCGCCAAAGGAGCCAAGCTGCTCGAACTGGCCCTGCCTTGAGCCGCCGCCATCCAGTTTGCAGCGCGAACGACGTGGTGAAGGTGCTTCGCAAGCGGGGCTTTGTTCTCGTCGGGCAGAAGGGCAGTCACCAAAAGTGGCGGCATGCAAACGGCCGGCAGGTCATCGTGGCCATGCACGGAGGCAAGCCCATCCCCATCGGCACGCTCCAGAGCATCGTTGAAGGCAGCGGTTTGGACGCGGAGGATTTTCGCTGAAACGCTCATCACGGCTTCCACCGGCATTGCAGGGCGAGGTTCGCCGCGAGCTTAAAGAATCAGCCGTCCCACAAAATGAGCTAAATGATGTTCTTGACAAGCCTAGCTCGATTTGCTAGCAGCTTTTTTGAACCAAATGACCCGAAGCTGGATGCTTTAAAGGAAGAGCACTCGAAGCGGTGGTCCGATGACCGCCACGCCTGGCCTGATCGAGTGGAGGGACATCGCCAGTATCAGCGTCGTGAAGTGGGAATGGACCTCCAATAGCCGCCAAGGATGTGGGAGTAAGTAGGTCGGTACGTCCTGAACCACGCCGAAATTGGCCTGTTCAGCGACGGGTTGTGACAAACTGCATGCCGTGATTCTGAATCCATACCAACACTGAGCAAACCCATCCTGCACCATGAAAACTTGTCCCATAAAAATTCTCGTCACCAGTCTCGTCCTGAATCTGGCGGTTCTGGTTCTCCACTCTCACGCTGCACCAGGGGATGTGGACCTTTCCTTCGATCCTGGGTCAGGCGTGAATGGCAGCATTCGGGCGATTGCCGTGCAGACGGATGGGAAGTTGGTCATTGGCGGGGGGTTCAGCAACGTCCAAGGTCTGGTCCGCTCCCGAATTGCCCGGCTCAACGCCGATGGCAGCGGGGACACCAATTTCAATCCGCTCGCCGGCGCAAACAACTTTGTTCGTTCTATTGCCGTGCAACCCGGCGGCAGGGTGCTCATCGGGGGCGATTTCACCAATCTCGTCGATGGCACGGTCCGCAACCGCATCGCCCGGCTCAACGATAATGGGAATCTGGACCTCAGTTTCGATCCGCGCGCAGGAGCAAACGGCATTGTTTGGTCTGTCGCTCTCAACCGGACAGCCGGACAGCCGGACGGCAAGGTGCTCATCGGGGGCGATTTCACCACGATCAACGGCACGCTCCGCAACCGCATGGCCCGGCTCAATGCCGATGGGAGTCTGGACCTCAGTTTCACTAATTTCGTAAACAACACTTCCGCAAACAACACTATTCGTTCTATTGCCGTGCAACCAGACGGCAAGGTGCTCATCGGGGGCGAGTTCACCATGATCAATGGCACGAACCGCTACCGCATTGCCCGGCTCAACGCTAATGGAGGTCTGGACCTCAGTTTCAGTAATTTCGTAAACAACACTATTCATTCTGTGGCCGTGAAACCAGACGGCAAGGTGCTCATCGGCGGCGCTTTCACCATGATCAATAACATAAGCCGCAACCGAATCGCCCGGCTCAACGCCGATGGAAGTCTGGACGGCAGCTTCAATCCGGGCACAGGCGCGAATGGTATTGTTTACTCTGTCGTCTGCCAGCCGGACGGCAAGGTGCTCATCGGCGGCGCATTCACCAACGTCTATGACATAACCATAAGCCGCAACCGAATCGCCCGGCTCAATGCCGATGGGAGTTTGGACTTCACCTTCGATCTGGGCTCCGGCCCAGACAACGTTGTTTATTCTGTCGCTCTCCAATCGGACGACAAGGTGCTCATCGGGGGCGATTTCACCATGCTCAGCGGCTTCCCTCGCAGCCGTATTGGCCGGCTCAATCCGGATGCCAGTGTGGACGGTACTTTCATTCCGGGTACCGGCCCAAACGACTCGGTTCGTTCTCTCGGGGTGCAATGCGGGATGGTGCTCATTGGGGGCGATTTCACAGGGGTCGCTGGCACGACCCGCAACCAAATCGCCCGACTTAACGCCATTGGCAGTCTGGACAGCATTTTCAACCCGGGCACGCGATCAAACGGCATTTTTTACGCTGTCGCCCTCCAGCCGGATGGCAAGGCGCTCATTGGAGGCGCTTTCACTACGATCAATGGCGCGCCTCGTTACCGCATTGCCCGGCTCAACCTCAATGGCAGTCTGGACAACAGTTTCACTAATCGCGCAAACAACATTATTCGTTCTATTGCCGTGCAACCAGACGGCAAGGTGCTCATTGGGGGCGATTTCATAGGGGTCGATGGCACGAGCCGCTACCGCATTGCCCGGCTCAACGCTAATGGAGGTCTGGACCTCAGTTTCTCTAATATCGTAAACAACATTATTCGTTCTATTGCCGTGCAACCAGACGGCAAGGTGCTCATCGGGGGCGATTTCGGCACGATTAACAGCATCAGTCGCGTTGGAATCGCCCGGCTCAATACCAATGGGACTCTGGACACCACTTTCAATCCGGGCACAGGCGCACCCAATGGTGTTTACTCTGTGGTACTCCAGCCGGACGGCAGGGTGCTCATCGGGGGCGCTTTCACCATGTTCAATAATATGAGCCGCATCCGCATCGCCCGGCTCAACGCCGATGGAACTCTGGATCCCAGCTTCGATCCGGGCGCAGGCGCAAACAACACTGTTAACTCCATCGCTCTCCAGTGGAACGGCAAAGTGATCGTCGGAGGCGCTTTCACCATGCTGAATGACCTGGCCCGCAAATCTATCGGCCGGCTCATGACCAATGGGATTGTGGACGGCAGTTTCAATCCCGGCTTCGGCGCAAACGGTGCTGTTAATTCTATCGCCGTCCAGCCGGACGGCAACGTGCTCGTCGGAGGCGATTTTGATACGTTCCATGTCACCCCACGCTCGTTTCTCGTCCGGCTGTTTGGTGATCCCCCGCCGTCGCCCTCGTTGGCCATCACTGGCTCGGGAGCAAACGTCGTTGTCTCCTGGCCGACGAATTCATTCCGTGGATTGACGTTGCAAACGACGCTGGATTTGACGTGCCCCCCGGTCTGGATTGATTCCACCGGCGTGCCCGCCATCGTCGGCACGAATTTCACGGTCACGAATATGATTTCTGGAAGCCAGAAGTTTTATCGGCTAAAAAAATAGATGGGCCCCCTAAAGGGGTCAGTTCTAACAATCGACAATGATTCGGCTGCGTTCATTTGGCCGGGCGCCGGTTCGCCAAGTGCGCGCAGTTCAGCGAAGGTGCTGCCGATTGTCAATTGTTAGAAATGATCCAGAACCGATCCCTTAACGCGTTCCGGGGGAGGTCGCGTAGCGACCATGCGACGGTAGCCGTGGGTTTCAACCCACGGATCGGCGCCCCCATCGCCCTGCGTCGCGTCAGCGACGCTTTGAGGCGCCACTCCCGTTCAAGCGTCGCTACGCGACGCACACGATTCCGCCTTGCTCCGTGGGTTGAAACCCACGGCTACCGTCATGGCGTCGCTACGCGACGGTTGAAAAACCGAGTGATTCTCCTTGCGAACAGACCAACTGGTTGCTACGGGTAGTCCATGACAACGATCGGTCTGTTTGAAGCGAAAACCAAACTGTCGGAATTATGCGAACAGGTGGCCCGGCGGCGGCAGGCGGTGGTCATCACCCGGCGAGGCCGTCCCCTGGTGCGCATTGAGCCGCTCGGCCCCGGAAAGGGGATGAGTTCGTCGGTATGGGATTCCCGTGACGCGTGGGAGAAGAAGCACGGCGCGCCGCGGGAAGAGCTTGAACTCCCAGCGCGCGCG
This sequence comes from uncultured Bifidobacterium sp., assembly GCA_964652165.1. Lineage (GTDB taxonomy): Bacteria > Verrucomicrobiota > Verrucomicrobiia > Limisphaerales > JADJPG01 > DASTLJ01. The sequence continues at coordinate 3,188 of CAZZAQ010000092.1, read as the reverse complement.
CGGCAGTCGTGGCGCAACCCGCTGGAGGACTGATTGTGGCGCTTTCGCACCTGCTCGACACTTCGGTTTATTGCCAACCCATCAAAACAAATTTGACCTGCTCATTGCAGCAACAGCCAGGGGGCACGGGCTGACCTTGGCCACGTTGAACATGCGGCATTTCCAGGGATTGCCGAGTCTGACAGTCGAAGATTGGTCACAAGTCTGAACATGAACGGAAGGTGACCCCTACACGGGACGCAGCTTACGACTCCCATCCCGCGAGGGTCCGGGCAGTGGGGCAGGAGTCTCGCCAGTCTCCACGGGCATCCCGAGCCGGAGGGGATGCAGCCAAAACCCTAGCCACTCTCTATTTGAGTCGCCGAGTTTGTACTCACTTGATTGTCGCTCCTCTCCGCAAGTTCGCGTTCGGCCAGGTGGTGCTTCTCTTTTAGCAACAGGTAAACGCCGCCGCCCACCAGGCTCCAGAACAGGCTGCCGGCGTAAGCGAGCAAGGAGAGTGACAAGCCGGACGTCGCCAGCGCCGGATTCGCGAGCATGTGGACAAACAAATTCTCGCGCACGCCCAGACCGCTCGGGGTCACGGGCAGCGCGGCGATGCAAATCACCACGGGGACCACTGAAAACATCGTCAGCGCCGGGATCGAAAGCCCCAGCCCTCGACCGACGACTTGCCATTGCACCACGCACATGACGTTCAGGAGCATCGAGAGGGCGAGCGTGCGGGTGAGGAAATACGGTTCGCTGCCGAAGCGCCGGCAGGCATCGAGCGAGCGTTCGAGGTGCTCGCCTTTCGGCAGCCGCCGCAGCCACGCGCGCGCCCCGGGCCAATGTTTGGAGAGCCCTCCGCGAAACGCCAGCACCAGGACGATGCTGCAACCAATGAGCATGGCCAGGATGAGCAGCGCCGCCAGCCGCGTGACGCGGTCCCCGCCGAAGAGCGCCCGCGCATTGGGGATCATCATGGCCCCGGCAAACAGGAGCATCGCCCACAAGCCGACAAGCCGATCGACAAACACCGTTGTCACGGCCTCGGTCTTTTTGTGGTGCGTTTCGCGCGCGGCGTAGTAGGCCTTCATCAGGTCGCCGCCCGTGGAACCGAGCAGGAATGAATTGAAAAAATGGGCAACCAGTGAAATCTCGGCGGCCCGGCCGAAGGGCAGGCGCAGTCCTTGGACGGCCAGGACCATCCTCCAGCGGATGACGCCCAGGACAAGTGTCGAGGCCATCAGGAGCAGCGAGAGGGCGAAAAGGCCCTTGTGAATCCCGGCGACGGTGTGGACCAGCGCTTTTGGGCCTTCCTGCCAGCCGAGCTTCCATTTCTCGACGCGCGTGAGGTCGGACCAACCCGTGGCGTGCGCAATGCGGGCTTCGTTGACGAAGATGGAGTGAAAAATCCAGAGCAGCAGCACTGCACAGAGCGCCAGCCGCCAGCCGATCTGCAAGAACTTTTTCACCTTCGCGGTAGTTTTGGTTCAGTACGAATGACCCCTCACCCCGGCCCTCTCCCCGTCCGACGGGGAGAGGGAGAAGCATCTGCGGGCGGACGAATAGTCCCCCGCGGGCGATTTTACAGGGGACGGACGAAACGTCTCCCTCTCCCCATCCGATGGGGAGAGGGCCGGGGTGAGGGGTTGCCAGGACTGCATCGTGGCGCGTTCGAGTTCACTCGCTCTCGTTCACTCCGGGCCCCAAATGGACTTCAGGTGCGAAATCCCTTCCTGCGCCTCCTCGGGGGTGACGGAGG
>CAZZAQ010000092.1:0-1431 GCA_964652165.1 uncultured Bifidobacterium sp. | reverse complement strand
CGGGCTTCACGAGATCCTTCAGCCCGGCGAAGTCGATCGTTCCCGCGCCGGGCGGGCGATGGTCGCGGCCGGGGAATTGCACGTCGTGAACGTGAAAGCCATGGAGCCGGCTGCTCATGGACTGGAGATGCAGGCGATGGCTGATGAGGCCGAGGTTCTCTTTGATCTGCGCGTGGCCGGTGTCGTGCCAATAGACGAGCGTCGGATCGCGGAATTCCTTGAAGAACGACTCGAAATCGCTCTCGAAGGGGAGTTCCTCGAGCGCCTCCCGGTTTTCGATGCCGAGCTTGACCCCGCGCGGCTTGGCTTCGTCGACGATCTTCCAGAGCGATTCGAAAGCGCGCTGGACGTAGCGCTCCTTCTTCTGCTCCCGTTTTTCCAGGGCCTCGGCGAGGAGTTTTCCGAACTTCGGCGTGCCCTGTTTCCCTTCCCCGGCCATCTCGATGAGCCGATCCGTGTAATCCTTCATATCGACGGCGCCGGTGTGAAGGACGACGAGCTTGGCGCCGACGCGGACGGCCGTGTCGAGGGTCTTGAGGGTGTGTTTGAAGGCGCTTTCGCGCTCGCGGTCGTCGTCGGCGGAAAACTTGTAAACGTTGGGCGCGGCGCGCTCGACGCCCATGGGAAGCGGGCAGAAGTTGTGGAGACTGGAGATCTTGATCTCCCCTGCGTCGACGGCTTGAAAGATGCCTGGCAGCAGGCTGATGCGGATGCCGTGGCTCAGTTCGGCGTATTCGAAACCGAGGTCGCGAATCTCGAGGAGCATCGCGCGGCCATCGGTGTGGCGGTGCGAATTCCAGCAGGTGGACATGGCATACATACGTGGCGGTCGGCGCGCGAAAAAGGCCCTGGGGTGCTCCGTGTTTGGAAGGATCGGCGCCCAATCCCTCCCGCCATCACTCCATTACTCCATCACCCCATTACTCCATTACTCCCTCAACCCATTCCCCAAACAAAGAGCCGGGTGCGGCTTGACTGAAGACCGCACCCGGCCGCGGAAACGCAAACGGATTACAAGTCGGCGTAGCGGGCGCTCAACATGGCGCTGAAGCGGGCGGCCTTTTCCTTGCGGCGACGGCGCTCGCTGGGTTTTTCAAAATGCCGGTGGCTGCGGACCTCCTTCAACGTGCCTTCGCGGTCGATCTTCTTCTTCAACCGCCGGAGCGCGCGATCCACAGATTCGCCTTTTTTTAGCCTGATCTCGGTCAACTCAAATTCACTTCCTTCCCGGAACCGTGCGCGGCCAACGGCGGCTTCATTGCCGACGGCGCCAGCGCAACGGGAGGCTGACGATAGGTTTCGGGTTCAGGAGTGTCAACGGACAAAACCGGGGCAAGAACAGCGAACAGCGCGTGCGCATCCGGACACTGCTATGGTGGACGGTAGGGACGGCGCGCTGCGCCGTCCGCGCCGCGCTGAGCGGCGCAACGG
>CAZZAQ010000091.1:6282-10516 GCA_964652165.1 uncultured Bifidobacterium sp. | reverse complement strand
CCGCGACAGGCGGAACGGGGTCCTCGCTATTGACACTCGGCGGGCGGTTGGGTAATGCAAGTCCATGCCCCGACCACTGCGCATTGAGTATCCCGGCGCTATGCTCCTGGGACGAGGAGATGAGAGGAGTGTCAAGAGTGAGGACCCCTTTTTGAAGGCGCGCTGAAGCTCTGGCGGCAAGCGCAACGCGGCGGTGCGGTGGGCTTTTTTTGCTACGCTCTATCTTCGCTTTTTTGTGAGCCTGATTTGAACATCCAAAAGCTCCATGTTACTCGGGTCCACACGGAGCCCCGTTTCAACAGCGGCGAGAGCTTCAGGAATGTCCCCGCGCTGTTCCCAAAGCTCGGCGCGGCGTTTGCAACCGGAGATGACAGCGGCCTTCGCCTCGGCGTCGGAAAACTCCCGTCCGCTCTCTAGCATTGTGAAGCTGTTGAGAAACTGCTGAAAAGTTTCTGCGAGTGACTCATACTCCCTCTTTGAAGTGGCGCTGAGGCCGACGTTGTACTGGATGCTATTGTTGACGAAGAAGACAAGTTTCTGCTCCGCGCCGGACATCGAAGTCTTCACCAACACCGCTTCTCTGTCTCCGACCTTCTCTTTCGACACCGTGAATGAACCTCTTGGGAATTTGGCCTTCAATTCCGCGGCGTTATTCTGTTTTGAAGTCAGAAGGTCATCAAGTGAGGAGGAGCTTTGCGGGTTGGGGCCGGCAATGATGGTGACATTCACCTCGTTGAGTCGAGGGTGATTGAAGCGAACTTTTGATCGAATTGTTTCCGAAGGATAATCTTGTTGTTTCCAACCCGATGGCGGTATGACAGTGAAATAACCGTTGATTTTATCTGTGTAGATTGGATCGGCGTGACGGAGGGCGCCGCGCGCTGACTGTGGCTCAAGTCTTGTGGGATTCTTCGGGGATGATTCGGATTCCACGGAATCGTCCGCCCTTCGGAATGTAAGGCCGCCCGGGCGCTGTTCGTAGGAAGTTCCGGTTTCCTTGGAGGCAGATTCCTGGGAGCAGCTCTTAAAGATGTCTTTGGCGGCAGCGACCAGTAGAAAACCGAAAAGCGTACCGAAGAATGCCTTCACGTAATTGGAAATGGAACCGCCAATGGTTTTGGCGGCGTGCTCCTCGATCGTTGCGTCGTCCGGGGCCGCGGTTGCCGGCGCCGGCACGTCATCTCTGCCCGCATCAGAGCCGGATTGATCGACTGGGACGATGGTGACAGGAAAGAGACCCATCCGCTCGACTTCCTTGATGGCTGCGGCTTTGGTGGGTGCCTTTACTCTGCCAGAGGCTTTCTCCCCCGTTCTCGATCGTGCGGTATATTTGAAGTATGCCATGCACTGCTTGCCGCTTTACTTTCCTTTAAGGCGGAGAACGGACTCCGTGCCTGCGTTCCGGATGGTGACCTGGCCGCTTTTCACATCGATCTGCACGACTTCGATGGAATCGACGCGATCTCCGACTTTCACGGTCACACTTTTGACTGAGCCGCTTGGCGTGGTGATTTCGAGCAGCGCTTTCGGGGTGCTAAGGAATCCGATGACACCAGTCAACTCGACCGCAGCCTGCGTCTTGGCGGCGGAGACTGGCGGTTGCGGCGTCAGTGGTGGGCTAGCCGACCGTTGTGTAGATCCGGGGACGGCTCCGACGGTAGGAGATGGCTGAATCGCCGCCGGCCGGGCCGCACTGGAGGCAGCGGCCTTCCGTTCCACCTTTTGGGCGGCGATTTGCGCCCGTAATTCCTCCGCGCGCTTTTTGCCGGCCGCGATTTGCTGCGGAGACATCTCTTTCTCCAAGCCATCACGATGCCTCGCTGTCGTTCTGGCTGGCGAGGTGTCCACGCTCCACCAGGCATACGCCTCCACATAATCCTTGGTCACGCCGCGACCTTGGAGATAACAGCCGCCCAGGGCGAATTGAGCCTCGGACCAATCCTGCTCTGCGGCCTTGCGATACCATTTCGCTGCTTCGCCGTCGTCCCTCGCCACGCCAAAGCCAAAGAGGTAGGCGCTGCCCAACTCCGTTTGAGCCGGACCGAGATTCTGATCGGCGGCCAGGCGAAGCCACTTTACTCCTTCCGCGTCATCCTTCGCCACGCCACGGCCGGACATGTAGCAGCCGCCCAGACGCCACTGACCCAGGACGTAATTTTGTTCGGCGGCTTTGCGAAACCATTTCACCGCTTCCACATGGTCCTGCGCCACGCCTTGACCCATTTGGTAGCACAACCCCAAGCCGGCTATACCTTCGAGGTCGCCTTTTTTGGCCCTGGCTTTGGATTCCAAAAAGTTCCTGCTGCCGGCGTCGCTTGGCTGGGCGCGGACGCCGGGTGCAATCAAGCTAGCGGCGCAGAGAAACGCGGCGAACAGGCCGAACGACGAACTGGTGAATTTCATACAATGGAGGAGGTTTGTAGAAGTTCGAATTCGAATTGAGTCTCTGCCGCCAAGGCCACGCGTCAAGGTTTTTCTCAGGGCTCTGCGCCGGTTCGTCGGTTCTGCACGGCTATTTCATCTGTCGGAAAAGGGGTCACCCATTAGAGTGAGCGGTCCTTACTATTGACGCTTGGCGGTCGTTTTGGTAGTGGCAGTCCATGCCCCGACCACTGCGCATTGAGCTTCCCGGCGCCATCTACCACGTCGCGAACCGCGGCGCTCTGACGTCAATCTGCTGTGTGACCGCGCTGCTATGCTTTTCCGCCGAAGCGGCGGACCGGTGGACGGACATTTCAAGTCCGTTGCTGGAGCGATTGACTAATAACGGCGTGAAAGCGGCGTGGCCCGGCGGCTGTTCGGGCGTGGTGGTGAATCGAACGAACGGGGACGTCACCATCAAAGTGGTTGGCCTCGGGCTGTGGCGCAGCTCCGACAAGGGCGGTAACTGGCAGCGAATTGATAATGACACCATCTCCGGACGGGACGAAACGGGTTGGGCCACCAGCATGGACCAGGACGCGCCGGGGCGCATTGCGAGCTTTTCTCTGGACGGTTCGGCGGGTTGGACCACGGACGGGATCACTTGGAAGCGCTTCACGAGTCTCGGCCGCAATTGGGACTACGGCTCCGTGGATTGGGCGGCGCCGGTTCCAAAAACCATTCTTGGTGCCAAACACGAAACGTCGCCGCCCGGGGAAGTGTATCTGACGCAGGACGGCGGCGTGACGTGGAAGCAACTCTCGATTTATGTCGGCGGAAGGTCGGAGCGCCTTTCGATGGCGGGCGTCCTGAGTGCGACCACTCTCATTTATTGCAATGGCGAAGGCATCCATCGCAGCACGGACGCCGGCGGCACGTGGACGAAAGTTTCCCCCATCAATCCGCAGACCCGGATTCCGATCCTCTTTCGTGGAGCGCATTACCTGGGGAGCACGAACGGACTGGTCGTCAGCCGGGATTTGGGCTCGAGCTGGCAGGCGCGAGGAGCGGCGGTGAACGTCTGGCAAGGACCGTTCTTTGGCCGGGACGAGAAGGAGATGCTGGTCGTCGGCAAGGAGGGCGCTTTTGTCACCAGGAACGCGGGAGAGTCGTGGAAACAGGTGGCCAGCCTCAAGCCGAAGGAAAAAGGTTTTCTTTTCAATCCGAACTGGTTTGGCTGTTACGCGTGGGACCCGGTGAACAACATCCTCTATGTCTCGGCCATGGGGAACCCGGTTTACAAGCTGGAGTTGTGAAAGGACTCCTTATTTCAGCACCTGCACCGTGAGTGCCGAGGATTGGTTGGCCCCGCGATAGACGCGGTGCGTGGCTTTGTGGAAATCCTCGGGGCTGGCCGTGGGGATGTTCACGAAGGTCTGCGGGTTGCGGTCCACAAGAGGGAACCAGGTGCTTTGCACCTGCACCATCACACGATGGCCGCGGCGGAAGGTGTGAAGTATGTCGGGGAGCGTGAACTCAATCTTCGCTGGTTCGCCGGGCTTGAACGGCTCGGGTTTCTCGAAGCTGTTGCGGAATTTCCCGCGAAACACGTCGCCACGAACCAGTTGCTGGTAACCGCCCATCGCCACGTAGGCCGGGTTGGGCTTTGGGTCGGGGTAGTCGCCGGCATAAACATCGACCAGCTTCACCACCCAATCCGCATCCGTGCCGGTGGTGGAGACGTGCAGCGTCGCCTGGAGCGGTCCGGCGAAGGTGAGGTCTTCCTCCAAGGGTTCGGTTTCATACACCAGCACGTCGGGACGCGACGCTGCGAAACGTTGGTCGTGGACCGGATACCCCCTCGGATAACTGG
>CAZZAQ010000091.1:1628-6272 GCA_964652165.1 uncultured Bifidobacterium sp. | reverse complement strand
GGTGAACTCCAGCGTGTAGGGTACCGGCTTGGCCGGATCGCTCACGTATTCGTCGAAAGCCTCCCGGCTATCGCCGGGCGCATCGAAGCCCAGCGCGCCGCCCGCCCGAAAGTAGAGCGTGCGCGGCGCGGCCGGCTTCGGCGGCCACGCGTCGAAGCCGCGCCATTGATGCGTGCCTGTCTCGAAGACGTGCGCCTCGGTCGGAGTATAGTTGGTGTCGCCTTTCAAGAAGTGGCGGAAGAACGGCAGTTCGATCTTCTCGCGATAGAACTCGGCGGTCTTCGCGCGAAAGTTGATGTCGCCCAGCTTGTCGCCGTCGCCCCGACCCCAACCGCCGTGCGCCCACGGGCCCATGACCAAGACGTTGGTGATTCCGGGATTCTGTCGCTCGGTCCAGCGATAGGTCTCCAGCGGGCCGAATAAATCCTCGGCGTCGTACCATCCGCCGACGGTCATTACGGCGCAACGCACGTTTTTGAGATGCGGCCGGATGTTGCGCGCCTGCCAATAGGCGTCGTAGGTCGGGTGCGCCAGAAATTCGTTCCACTCCGGCGAACGGCCTTTAAGCAGCAGCTTGTCGGAGTTCGCCAGCGGGCCCATGCGCAGAAAGAAATCATAGCCATCGGGCGTTTTGAAGTTGAACCCCTTCAACTCCTCGTGCAACGGGTCTTCGGCCCGTTGCGCGAAGTAGTAGAAGAACCCGAAGTTCTGCGACAGGAAGAACGCGCCGTTGTGGTGGATGTCGTCGCCCATGAACCAATCCGCGATGGGCGCCTGCGGCGACGCGGCCTTAAGCGCCGGGTGCGAATCGATCATCCCCATCGAGGTGTAGAAGCCGGGATACGAAATGCCGAACATGCCGACCTTGCCGTTGTTATTCGGGACGTTTTTCACCAGCCAGTCGATGGTGTCCCAGGTGTCGGAGTTTTCGTCCACGTCCTTCGGGCCCTTGTTCGGATTGAACGGGCGCACGTGCAAGTATTCGCCATCCGAGCCGTAGCGTCCGCGCACGTCCTGCGTGACGAGAATGTTCTTGTCCTTCGCCAGTTCGCGGAAGGTGCCAACGGGATCGTTGTAGTTGGCCGCGCCGTACGGCTTGAGCGCATAGGGCGTGCGCGTGAGGATGATGGGCCACGCCTGCGAATCGTCCTTGGGCACATAGACGCGGGTGAAGAGCCGCGCGCCATCGCGCATCGAGATGCGATGCTCATATTTGGTGTAGTGCTCCGCGAGCCAGAGGGCATTGGTGTCGGCGGCAGGCTCCGCGGCTGGAGCAACGCGCGAGACGAGTGTCAGGGCGACGATGACGAGTGAGAGAACCGCGTGGCGCGAGGCATTCATGCGCCGCATTGTTCCCATGCAAGCGCAGCCGGCAAGCGGTAACTCGGCGTGATGGATACTGGCGTCCGGCCCGCGGGGACAAGATTGACCACGGATGACGCGGATGACACGGATAAAGAAGAGGCTCCGCTCCCCATCCGTGAAATCCGTACTACTATCCATGAAAGTTTTGTCAGCGTGCACGAATTTTTACCGCAAAGAACGCAAAGACCACAAAGAGAAGCCATTCACGCTCTGCGTTCTCTGCGTTCTTTGCGGTGATCGACTTTGGTTGCGGCGTCAGCCGCGCTGTGCCATCCGTGGTCAAAAACTCCGTGGCAAGCAGGCGCGAATCACCGCTCCTCGCCCGCCGCGAGGGAGACGCAGACGATTTCCTTGTCGTTGCGCGCGTAGATCGACTTGTTCGCAAACGCCGGGTGCGACCAAACGACGGGGCGGCCGGAGTCGCGGTTGACTGGATCGAGCAAGTGCGCGCGGCTCAGCTCCTCGTATTTTTCCGGGCTGAGTTTCGCGATGATGAGGTCGCCCTTTTCGCTAAGGATGAAACTGCGGTCGCCGTGCTTCACCACGAACGCGTGGCCCCAGCGCTCGGATTTGCCGCTGGTCGGCGCGAACGTTTCCCAGAGCCGCTCGCCGGTCTCCAGCTTCAAGCAGCGGAACTGGCCGTAGCTGCACGGGCAGTAGATGTAGCCATTCTCGATGAGCGGCGTGGCCATGACGCTGTGCAGGCCGTCCGTGTCCTTCTCGCTGATTTTCTTGCTCTGCCAAACGAGCGAGGGCTGGTCGGAATCGACGCGCAACAGCAGCGAGCCATTGTAAAACGACGTGAGGAATAGCAGGTCGCCGACTTTTCGCGGGCTGGGAATGGTCATGCCGGAGCGAATGGGCGGCGTGGTCGGATGGGTCCAGAAGACTTTGCCGGTGTCAGGATCGAGCGCATTCACGGCCTCCGGGTGCCAGAGGATGAGCTGCCGCTTGCCGGCGAACTCGTAAATCATCGGCGGCGCGTAGCCCGGCTCACTCGCGCTGAGCGCGCGCCAAAGTTCCTTGCCGGTGTCCTTGTCGAAGGCCACCGCCACACTGCCCGTGCCGCCCGCGAGGCAAATGAGTTTCTTCCTATCCACCAGTGGATGACCGGCGAACCCCCACACCGGCGCCTTGATAGCAAAATCCTTCTTGAATTCGCGCGACCAGAGCACGGTGCCCTTCTCAGCGTCCAGGCAGAGGAGGTTGCCTTCGGCGCCGAGCGTATAGACCTTGCCCTCGTGAACAGCCGGCGTGGCGCGCGGTCCGGCGGCATAACTCACCGAGTAGGCGCAATCGTATTCGTGCTTCCAGAGGATTTTGCCGTCTGCTTCATTCAGGCAGAGCACGCGTTCGCTGCCGGGAATTTCACCGCGTCCCCACGGACTCGACCGAGTCTTCGCGTCCTTCGCAAGCTGCCGGTCCATGACGTAGACGCGGCCATTCGCCACGGCCGGCCCGGTGTAGCCGCCGCCAATCGGAACCCGCCAGCGATATTTCAAACCGTTCGTGGGAAGCTGATCGAGGATGCCCGTTTCCTGCCAAACGCCATCTCGTTGCGGGCCGAGCCATTGAGGCCAATCGATGGCATGGAGGGAGGGCGTGGACAACAGGAGACATCCGAGCAGGAGCGCGAATCGCAGGTGGGGCAGGGGTGGGAGACTCATTTCGGGACGGAGTAAAGCAGACGGCCCGTGGGTGGTCAATCGGGCGGCTCGACCAAAGGCGATTCAAAATGGTGGAGGCGGCGGGAGTTGAACCCGCGTCCCATGCCAACCTACCAGCCGCGACTACATGCTTAGCCCGGGAAAGATTGTCGGCTGCGGGATGGCGCCCAGGCTCGAGACCCGCTGCTTAGTCCGCATGGAATCGTCTCGACGGCGAGCGCGCGGTCTCCGAGCGCCGTCATGCCTGCTGTAGCGTTCATCCAGCGTAGCAGGTGTCCACCGGTGAACGTCGCGAGCGTTTAGGCCGCGAGAGCCAACTCGTTGTTAGCTGTTTTGTTTGATGCGATGATTAACGAGGCCAACGCATCGTCCTCGGCATGCCGCCTCTGGCGTGTTCACGTGGTCGAAACCAGTACGCCCCCAGCGACTGCCACAATCCTGCCATCGGGCCTCTCGCGGGTCAAGGGGCGGCAGTAGTGCTGGCGTAACGCGGGCGCATCTTGCCAGGACCATTAACGTAGGGCAGGCGTCTCGCCTGCCCGGCCGAGCGAAGCGAGGCCTTGGTCGAGCGAACGCCGCGCCTTTCGGCGCGGCAGGGCAGGCGGGACGCCTGCCCTACGTTCCCGGCGTGCTCTCGGCCGTGGTGGTACTTCCAAGATGCGCCAGTTGCCGACCTCACCGTTGAACGCTCTTTGCAACAATTCCATCGGCTCGGTATGCTGGACGACGTGACTGACAAATCGAAGTTGAATTCGAGCGACACGACGATGTTGAGCGCCGCGGCAGCGTGGACAGCGTCGCACCTCGACGCCCGCAAGCCCGGGGGCGAAGAGACCCGCAAATGGTTCAAAAGTCTCGAATTCGTCGTTGAATCGATCCTGAAGAACCAAAGTCCGGCGCACGCTGCGTTCTTCCTGGAGAGTCTCACGGAGCGGCTCCGCGGCGCGGGCATCACGGTGCCGGGCCCGACGACGACGCCGTACGTCAACACGATCCCGGTCAGCGAGGAGCCGACGTATCCGGGCGACTGGCGCATCGAAACGCGCATCAAGAGCATCCTGCGCTGGAACGCGATGGCCATGGTGGTCAACGCCAACCGCAAGCACGACGGCCTGGGCGGGCATATCAGCACCTATGCGAGTTGCGCGACGCTCTACGAGGTCGCTTACAATCACTTCTTCCGCGGAGGCGACGATGGGCAACCCGCGGACCTCATCTACTTCCAAGGGCACGCAACGCCGGGCAATTATGCCCGCGCCTACCTGGAACGGCGGCTCGACGAGCGGCATCTCCAGAATTTCCGGCAGGAACTCGCCGAAGGCGGCGGGCTTTCGTCCTATCCACACCCGTATTTGATGCCCGACTTCTGGCAGTTCCCGACCGTGTCGATGGGGCTGGGGCCGCTCCTGTCGATCTACCAGGCGCGCTTCAACCGCTACCTCCAGGCCCGCGCCTTGGTCCAGTGGGAGCGCGAGCCGCGGGTCTACACGTTCGTCGGCGACGGCGAGTGCGACGAGCCGGAAACGCTCGGCCAACTGGCGCTCGCGGCGCGGGAGGGACTCGACAACCTCTGCTGGGTCGTCAATTGCAACCTCCAGCGCCTCGACGGCCC
>CAZZAQ010000091.1:929-1597 GCA_964652165.1 uncultured Bifidobacterium sp. | reverse complement strand
TCAGGAACTCGAAGGCGCGTTTCGTGGCGCCGGCTGGAACGTCATCAAAGTGATTTGGGGTTCGGATTGGGACGAGCTTCTCGCGAAGGACACGCACGGCCTGCTGGTCAAGCGGATGGAGGAGACCGTGGACGGGGACTACCAGAAATACATCGTCGAGCCGGGCAGCTACATCCGCAAACATTTCTTCGGGACGCATCCGGAGCTATTGGCGATGGTCAATCATCTCACCGACGAGCAGTTGCGGAAGATGTACCGCGGCGGGCACGACTCGAGGAAGGTCTACGCCGCCTACAAGGCCGCGATGGAACACAAGGGCAAGCCCACCGTGATCCTGGCCAAGACCATCAAGGGCTACGGTCTGGGCAAGCAGGGACAGGCGAAGAACCCGACGCACCAGCTGAAGAAGGTGGATCTCGCCACCATTCGCGAGGTGCGCGACCGCTTCAACGTGCCGATCCCCGACGACCAGCTCGAGGAACTCCCGTTCTACATTCCGCCCGCGGACTCTCCGGAGATGAAGTATCTGCACGCGCGCCGGCAGGCGCTCGGCGGCTTCTTTCCCCAGCGCCGGCGCAAGGCGGACACGGTGCCGGCGGTGCCGCCGCTCTCGAGCTTCGACCCGGTGCTCAAGGGTTCGGGCGAAGGCCGCGAAATCTCGACCACGA
>CAZZAQ010000091.1:0-919 GCA_964652165.1 uncultured Bifidobacterium sp. | reverse complement strand
TACGGCCTCGGCGAAGCGGGCGAGGGGCGCAACATTTCGCACCAGCAGAAAAAAATGAACGAGAAGGAACTCCGCGAGTTCCGCTCCCGCTTCAACATCCCGATGAACGACGAGGACATCGTCGAGACGCCCTTTTATCGTCCGCCGGAAGGGAGCGCGGAAATGAATTATCTTTATGAGCGGCGCAAGGCGCTTGGCGGCTTCCTGCCCAGGCGCACGGTGAACGCCCCGGCGCTCAAAGTGCCCGCGCTAAGCGGCTTTGCCCGCTTCCTCAAAGGCGACGAGAAAAGCGCCGCTTCCACGACGAAGGCCTTCGTGCTGATGCTCAGTTCGCTGCTGCGCAATCGCGACATCGGAAGGCACATCGTGCCGATCATTCCCGACGAGGCGCGCACGTTCGGCATGGACGGCTTGTTCCGCGAGATCGGGATTTATTCGCCCAAGGGCCAGCTCTACGAGCCGGTGGATCGCGCGACGTCGCTCTACTACCACGAGGCGAAGGACGGCCAAATCCTCGAGGAAGGCATCAACGAAGCCGGTTCGATGGCGAGCTTCACCGCTGCGGGCACGGCTTACGCGACGCACGGGATCCACATGATCCCCTTCTACATTTACTACTCGATGTTCGGCTTCCAGCGCATCGGCGACCAGATGTGGCTGGCCGGCGACATCATGGCCCGGGGTTTTCTGCTCGGCGCCACCGCCGGCCGCACGACGCTCAACGGCGAGGGCCTTCAGCACGAGGATGGCCACAGCCTGCTGCTGGCGAGCGCCATCCCTAACCTGCTCGCTTACGACCCCGCCTTCGCTTACGAGGTCGCGGTGATTATCCAGGACGGCCTTCGCCGGATGTACGCGGAAAACGAAAGCCTCTTTTACTATCTGACGCTCTACAACGAAAACCTGCTCATGCCCGCGA
>CAZZAQ010000090.1:5315-10518 GCA_964652165.1 uncultured Bifidobacterium sp. | reverse complement strand
AGAATGGTCTTGTCGCCCTCGACAATAAGATTGTTCGTGACGGTGACCACAAAGGTGTTGCTCCTCTGGCCATCCAGGAAAACGAGGTTGGTGCTGGCCGGCGCGTAATCGAGCCCGGCCACGGCGCTCCCGCCGGGGACGGTGGCCACATCGACGGCCACAACACCCGTGCGGCCGGCAAGACGGGTCACTCTGATGAGCGCATTGGTCGCATTTTCGCTGACAGCGTAGGTCCCGGTGCTGAAGCCCAGAAAGCCCGGGCCGACGTCCTCGTCGAGAATCGTCACGGTCGTCGTTCCGCGGGCGCCGACGATGGCGCCGCCCGTCGGATTGAACAACTGCACGGTAAAAGTCTCCGGGTCCTCGACCAGTGCGTCGTCCACCAGGACGATGTCGGTAATGAGCTTGGGTGAGGAATCTCCGTTGGACCAGAACAGCGTGTTGGTGACGGCGATAAAGTCGAGCCCGTTGCTCGCCGTGCCGGAAACGGTCCTATAGTCGACGGAGACCGGCCCGCCGGTGCCAAAGTGGCGCGCCACGGCCAGGGTCACGGAACGGTTGCTTTCCGTCGCCGTATAGTTCGTTGCTGTGAAGCTGAACGCGCCATTGGTGAGATTGTTGTTGATGATGGTGAGAATGGCCGTGGCGGGACGTCCAAGGCCCGCGCCGCCGCCCGCGCCCATCAGCGTCAGCGTGACCGTTTCGTTGGTCTCCGCGTCGAAGTCGGGCACGATGGGCACGCTGAAAGTATTGACGCTCACGCCGTCGGCGAAGGTGAGCTGTCCGGAACTGGTCCGGTAATCCGAGCCCGGCTGCGCGGTCCCCGGCGAAGTGTTATAGTCCGCCGTCACGATGCCGGTGGTGCCGTTGGTGCGCAGGACGGTGATCACGGCGTTCGTTTCGTACTCGTTCACCACAAAGTTCGGCGACGCGAACTGGATTAGTCCCGCTGATAAGTCGTCGTCCACGATGACCAGCGTGGCCGACGAAATGCCAAGTTGCGAGGCGCCGGTGATATTGGTGAGGAACAGGCCCACGGTCTCCGCGCTTTCGGGCATGCCATCGTTGACGATCGGGACCTGAAACGTCTTGAGCGTCTCGCCTGGGGCAAAGGTGAGAGTGTCGGTCACGTTCGTGTAATCCTCGGGCGCGATCGCCGTGCCCGGGCGGGTCAGGTAGTCGATGGACACACTGCTGTTGGTGGTGCCGCTGCGCACAACCGTGATGGAGGCGTAGCCGGCGATGGCGTTCTCGTTGACGGAGTAACTCGGGCCGGAGAATCCGACGAGACTGTCATCGCTTTGGATGACCAGCGTCGAGTCGGGCACTTCGCCCAGGGTCGCTCCACCCGTCAGATTGGCCAGCGACAACAGGACCGTTTCGTCCGGCTCGATAACGATGTCGTTGACCAGCGGGACGACGAAGGTCTGCTCGACCTCGCCTTCCGGGAAAAAGAGCGCAGCGGTGACATTGGTGTAGTCCAGACCTGCCGTGGCCGTACCCGGAGTGGTGGCGGCCTCGGCGTTCACTTCACCGGTCGTGCCGCCCTTGCGGCGGACCGTGATGGTGGCCTGCCCCGAGTTTTCCGTGACGAGGTAGAAAGGCCGGCTGTATTCGATGCTTCCCGGGCCGGCAATGGATCCACCGTACAGGCGGGCAATCGAGTTGCGGGTCTGGCCCTGCACGGAGGTGAAGCCACCGCCAATGATGATTCGGCGGTCGGGCTGAATCACCGCGGCGGCGATGAAACTGTTGGCCCCCTCCCCGAAATTGATAGTTGGGTCAGTCCTTCCGCTGGGGTAGAGGCGGGTGATGCGGCGGCGGGTTACGCCGTTGAAGATGGTGAAATCGCCGACCACGATGAGGCTGCTGTCGGCCTGAAGTTCGATGTCGAGCACCGCGCCGTTGGCGCCCTCATCGGAAGAAAGGAACAATGGATCCACCGAGCCGTCCGGATTGAGTCGCGCCAGAGCGCCGCGGTTGAGCCCGTCGACGGTCGTGAACGAGCCGCCCAGCAGGATTCCGCCGTCGGCCTGAACCGTGATGGCCCGCACCACGCCGTTGGGGCCTTCTCCCAGGATGAAGCTCGTGTCCAGGCTGCCGTCGCGGTTGAGGCGCGCGATACCCGGGCGGAAAGTGCGTCCGACGATCGTAAAATCCCCGCCCAGGACGACTTTGCCATCACCCTGAATGGCCACGGCGTAGACGGTGCCGTTGGCGCCCTCGCCGGGATTGAACGAAGCGTCCACGGTGCCATTGGTGTTCAGCATCACAATCCCGGCTCGCGGGATTCCATCGAAGGTCGTGAACGAACCTCCCACGGCCACGCGGCCGTCGGGCGCCAGTGCCAGGGAATACACCGGGTTGTCGGCTCCCGCGCCGGGATCAAAAAAGATGTCGAGCGAACCGTCCGAGAGGAGGCGGGCGATGTGGGCACGGTTGGTGCCGTGGACCCGGTCGAAGAATCCCCCGATGATCAGCCGACCGTCGGGCTGAGCGGTGATGGCGCGCACCGGACGGTTGGGGCCAAGGCCGGCGTTGAACGCGGGATCGAGCAACCCATTGGGGTGCAGGCGCGCCATGCGGTTGCGCGTGACGCGGTTGACTGAGCGGAAATCTCCGCCGATGAGGATTTTCCCGTCGGACTGGAGGGCCAGCGCGTAAACCGGGCTGTTGGCCCCCGCGAGGGGATCCAGCGTCGTGTCGAGCGAACCGGCGGGGGTGTTCACCGATTCGTCGTCAATGATGCGCAGCAACGCCACGGTGATCGGCCCGCCGGCGGTCAGGACGAAATTGGTGATGCGCAGGGTGACCACGCGATCGCCGTCGGAAACCGAATTGTCGAGCAGCGTCACCTGAAAGTGCTTGCTGAATTCGCCCGGGCCGAAGACCAGCGTCCCGTTGGTGCCCAAATAATCCAGCCCGTCAGCCGCCGTGCCGTCCTGCGTCTCAAACGTGCAGGAGACGGTGCCGGCGATGCCACCCACACGGTTGACGATGATGAAGGCGTTAGTACCGTTCTCGTTGGCGTCATAAATGGGCTGGCTGAAAACCAGCGTGCCGAACGCGTCGTCGTTGCCGATGGTGAGGGTGGCGCTGGTCTGGAAGCCGATGCCGGAACTTGCTGAAAAATTGACGAGCGCCAAATTGACCGTCTCGTTGGGCTCCACCAGTCCGTCGACAATCAGCGGCACGATGACGTGTTTGTCGGTGGTATCGCCATTGACCCAGGACAACCGGTTGGTGATTCCAACGAAATCGACTCCCGCGATGGCCGTGCCGCTGGTCGCGGTAACGTCCACGCTCAAGGGCCCGACGCTGCCATCGATGCGGGCGACGGTGATGATGGCTGCTCCTGAGAATTCGTTGGTGAGGAAGTTCGCCATGATAAAGTTCAACCGGCCCGAAGCGTGGTCGTTGTCGATGATGACGTTTCTGACTGTCAGGTCCGAAGTGAGTTGGCCGCCGGGCAGTTTGGCGCCGCCGGTCGCATTGGTGAGCACCATGAAGAACGTCTTGTCCGCTTCGGCGATGACGTCATCAAATATCGGAATCTGGATGTCGAGGCTCGTGATGCCCTGGCCGAAAATGGCCGTGAACACGGTGCGATCCTGCAAATTGGTGAAGTCGACGCCGCCAAACGCCGTGCCGTTTCTGAAAAAGTAATCGACTGTCACCAGGCCGCTGGACCCGTTGGTCCGCACCAGCGTCACCGTCAGGTTCGTCGCGTCTTCGCTGGCCGTGAACACCGGTTTGGCAAAAGCGATGATGCCGTGGTCGAAGTCGTCATCCACGATCGTCGTGGGCGCGCGGGACCGGCTGATGGCGCCGCCCAGAGGAATGAATTCACCGCCGAGGAACACGCTGCCCACCGGGTTGAAGAGGCCCATGTCGAAGATCTCGTCTCCCTCACGCAGCATATCGTTCGTCAGAGGAATGATGAAATACTGAGGCTCGACGTAGCCGATGCTGTAAGGGGCCACGTAGGCGTCCTCGGGCCAGGTCGGGGTGCTCCTCGTCGTGGCGAAGTCGTTGCCGGCTTGCGCGGTGCGGTTGCTGGTCGCCACCTCCCCGATGAGCGTCCCCAGCCGGCCGTCCACGCGGCTCATGGTGACCGTGAAGTTGCCGGTGCCTTCATCCGCGCCGTAGTCCCCGTACGTGAACTGGGCGTTGCCCGGGCCGGGGGTTCGCCCGCCAATCAGACGGGCGACGTTCTGGCGGGTGCGCTTCTCCTGGCGGTCCCAGGCGTGGACCTCGAAGAGCGTCTCGAACGCGCCGCCGAACAGAGCGCCCACGCGGGGAATGGTGTTCGTTTCGCACTGATCGATGGTGTGCCTGCAACCGATGTTTGTGAAGGAACCCCCGATCATGATGTTGCCGTCACTCTGCAAGCCGAACCGGTTCACGAAGCTGCGCGGCTCCTGGCTCAAGCCGTGGATCAATCCGGCGAACTGGTTGTGCGCCGTGTCCAGAAAACTGGTATCCAGCGCGCCATGGTCGAAGAGCCGGGCCATGCCCACCCGACGCGTCCCGTTGAAGGACTTGAAAGGCCCCCCGCAAAGCGCCTTGCCCGAGGAGTCTATCAGCACGGTGAACACCGGCCCGTCGAAACCGCTGCCGGGGTCGTAGTCGGTGTCCAGCGCGCCGTCTGGCAGGAAGCGCGCGATCGAGCTGCGGTTCCGGAAGTCCACCGAATCGAACGACCCGCCGATGATGATGCGGTTGTCCCCCTGCGCGCCGATGGCCCGAACGGCGCCGTTGACGCCACCTCCGGGATTGAAGCTCAAGTCCAGGGCGCCGTTGGCGTTGAGCCGGGCGACGCGGTTGATCGCCACGCCATTCACCGAAGTGAAGTCGCCTCCGAGCATCATCTTCTTGTCCTCGCCCACCGTCTGGATGCTCGCGGTGTAGTCCCAAACGGTTCCGAAAAGGCCGCTGCCTTCATTCATGATGATGGTCACGATGGTGGATTGGCCGGGGCCGAAATTGACGGTGAAGTTTGTGCTGAACGGATCAAACCCATTCGGGGTGCCCATCAAGCCGGTGTCGAAGATGCGAACGCCTTCATAGTAAATCCGCATCTCGTCGGGGACAAAATAGAAATTGGCCATGACCGAAATGGTCCCCTGCTTGCCACCGGTATCGATGGCGTTGATGTCTTCGGCCGGGCCGCCCGCCGTGCCGGCGCCCGTGGTGATCGGAG
>CAZZAQ010000090.1:4305-5305 GCA_964652165.1 uncultured Bifidobacterium sp. | reverse complement strand
AGGTCTCGAGCAGCGCGACAGTCCAGACCGTGGCGTTGGGCCCGGCGCCGGTGTCGAACGTCGTGTCGAGCGAGCCGTCGGCGTTGATGCGCGCCACGCTTTGCCGCCCGATGCCATCGTAATGAGTGAAGTCGCCCGCGATCACCACTTTGCCGTCGCTTTGAAGCGCCAGCGAGCGGACGATCCCCACGCCGCCGTTCAGGGTGACACCCGCGCCCGGGTTGAACGCGCCGTCGAGCGTGCCGTCGGGGTTCAGCCGGGCGATGCCCTTGCGGGGCTCGTTGTTGAAGGAGCTGAAGATGCCGACGATGACGATTTTGTCGCTGAGGGCGCTCGTGACGTTGGTGCCCAGAGATCCGTAAATGCCGACGTCGGTGACGGGCCCGTTGGCGCCCGTGCCGGGCGTAAAGGTCAAGTCGAGCGATCCGTCGATGTTGATTCGGGCCACGCCGCGGCGCGGGTTGGCGTTGTAGGCGGTGAAATCGCCGACAATGACGGTCTTCTGATTGCGGTCCACCGCCAACGAGTTCACGGTGTTGTTGGCGCCCGGCGTGAGATTGTACGCGCGGTTGGTGGTGAAAAAGACGTTGTCCGGGTTCCACATGCGATCGGCGGCGCCGGACGGCTCCTCGTCATCGAGGATCGTCGCGGTCGCGAACGCGGCGTTCGGGTTGACGGGCGGGTTGCCAGTGATGCGTGTCAGCCGCAGGGCGATGTCCTCGTTGAACTCGACGACGTTGTCGTCGACCAGCGGAAGGAAGACGCAGACACGCTGTACGCCCCCCGGAAACGTGACCCGGATCCGGCCGGGATTGACGACGGTAAGATTTCCACCGACGGCGAAGATTCCCGCCAGAGTGGGCTCCACGTCCGGGAAGTTCGTGACGATAGTCGAACCGTCGGTGTAGTCGGTATTGGGGAAGGGCAGGATGAAGGTGTTGGTGGAAACATTTGGGACGACGAACGTGAGGCGATTGAGGCCTTGGATCAGATCGGCATT
>CAZZAQ010000090.1:0-4295 GCA_964652165.1 uncultured Bifidobacterium sp. | reverse complement strand
CAGATACGAAAAAGGGCGGGGGGAAGTGACCGTAGACTGGCAGCAAATCCAGAAACACCTCGGCGGGACCGGCTGACGGCAGGAGGATTTCGACTTCGACCCAACTGACGCCATTCGTGGTGTCGAAAAACTCACCCGTGACCGGGTCGAACGGTCCCTGGCCATACTCGACACCGCGGAAATTGCGCCTCTCGAAGGCGAACTGGGCAGCAGGAAAGCTGAACACCTCGTAGATTTCCAGGACCGCGTTGGTCAGTGTGCCGAGCGTAGGGACGATGACCGCGGCGTTTTCCCCGGGCGCCGGGCGCGGGTTCGAGATGAGCAGTTGCACGGCCTTGTTTCCGGTGCCGCCGAACAGGTCGCTGCCCACGCCTATGACGAAATTCGTGCTGGTCTGGCCGTCATCGAAAATAAGCGTGCCGTTCGTCGGCCAATAGTCGAATCCGGCCACTGCGCCGCCAAAGAACGGATCGTCCACGGTCGCGTAGTCCACCATCACCCGGCCGGTGCTGCCCCCGAGCCGGTTGATCGTCACAACGACCCCCTGGACATTGTACTTGCTTGTAAAGGGGCTGCCGTTCCAGCCAAGGATATAACTCTCAAACTCCGTCCCCGCGTAAATCGCCTCGGAGAATTCAAACCGTCCTGACGTCGCAATGAACGGGACGGTCTCGTCGTCCACGATGTTCAGCACGGCGGTGCTCACCGGCCCGAGGGTGGCGCCGACCGGGTTGGAAAGGGACAGGTTCACCGTGCGGTTGGTGTTCGGCTCCGGGTTGTCGAAGATCGGAATGGTGAAGGTCTTGTTCGATTCGCCAAACTGGAAGGTCAGAGTGCCGGATCGGCTAATATAGTGGATGCCGTCCTGCGCCGAGCCGTCGGCCGTCGCGTAATCCACCGAAACCGCGCCGGCTGCGCCGCCACCGTAGGTGACGCTGACGGACGCGTAACCCGGCGCCCCCTCGCTCACCAGGTAGGTGTCGAACTCGAATTGAATCCCGCCGGGCACCGGCGGCTGATTGGTCGGCACACCGATCATCACCCAGGTCAACGTGTAATCGCCGGAGACGCCGGCCCATCCAGAAACTTTGACGCGATACTCCGTGCCCGACTGAGTCACCCAGGCGATCTGGCTCGGACCACCCACGTAGATATAGTCATCATTCGCCGCCAGTTGCATGATCGTCAGGATGTTCGTTCCCTCATAGGAGGCCAGCACGCTGTCCAACTGAGGCGGCGGGCTGAGGGTATTGAAGAATACCGTGCCACTGGCGGGTGCCACCCACCGAAACCAGACCGACGCTCCGTTGGGAATCGGTCCCCCGTTCGGTGCGATCACAAGTGGCTCGTTGATCTCCAGCGTCGCGCCCACCGTGCTGCCGGTCACAGTTCCCGAAAAGCCGGCAATGGTCAGCGCATTCGTGAAAAAATCGTTCGCAGGTTGTGCAGCGGCGCGCCCAGCGCCCAGCGCCACCAGCACCGCGCCCCAAAGCGCCAGCCACCTTAGTGGGGCAGCCGTCCCGGCTGTCACCACGGTCGTCTCGACCGCGAACGCTCTGTTTGGCGTAGCTGCGACCGTGAGGTCGCGGGCTGAGTTTCCAAGCGCAACCGTCCAACCTTCGGCGTTCCCGTCCCGCGACCTCACGGTCGCAGCTACGCTTAACACGCACCCCGCGGAGACAGGCGAGACGCCTGTCCGACTAACCTGTCCGCCGCGTGGCGGCCCCAACCCCATCCATTTCACCCATCGTTCCATCATGCTCATCATAGTGCTCAAAAAGAATTTATCGTCCGGCGCCGCCCAACCGTCACCGAGGAACCTGCCGCGCGCGATAGAATCGCCATTTCAGGCCGTGCGCGGTGGAGTCCATAAACATCAATTGATAGCCGCTGGTCGTGTTCGTGCTCAGGGGCAACCAGTTCACAAAGTTTGTCGTTCCGTCGATCACGTAGACTCCGCCCGGCGTGGTCTTCAAGGTCAGCACCGGTCCGGCGCCACTCATGCTCGCCGCCACGAATTGCACCACGGGCTGGTCTCCGTTCAGGCGGGCCACACCATTGCGAAGGAACCCGTTGACCATCGTAAACGCGCCGCCAATGACGACTTTGCCGTCCGGTTCGAGCGCTACGGAGTACACCGTGTTGTCCGCCCCGCGGCCCGGATCGAACACGGAATCCAGAGCGCCAGACGACTCCAGGCGCGCCACCCTCATGCGGGTCACACCGTTGAAGTTGGTGAAGTTGCCCGCCACGATAATTCTGCCGTCGGGCTGGAGCGCGATGGCCCGGATATCGGCACTCGCGCCCGAGCCGGTGTTGAAGCCGAAGTCGAGAGTGCCGTTGGCGTTGAAGCGGGCGATGCGGCCGCGCACGAGGCCGTCGACGCTCGTGAACGCGCCGCCAATAATCACCTTGCCATCGGGCTGGCTGGCTACCGCGTAGACAAACCCGCCGCTGACCACCCGAGGATTGAAGGTCGGATCGAGCAGGCCGCTGGGGAACAGCTTGGCCACATGGACGCGGCTGACGCCGTTGTAGTTTGAAAACGCGCCTCCGATCACGACGCCACCGGCTGGATGCCCGGCCATCGCGTGGACGATTATATCCGGCCCTGTGCCGGGCGTGAACGTGGCGTCCTGCCCGCCCTCCGCCAGGAATCGCGCCACACGGACTGTGGGCTGAGTGAAACCGCCTCCCACGGTGACGCTGGCACTCGGTCCGGCGAGCAACGCGTTCACGATGCTGTTGACCCCGCCGCCCTGCGTTAAGAGCGGATCGGGCAGGCCATTCGTGCCCACGCGCACGACCCGGCCAAAAGGCTGGCCGTTGAACGCCGTGAACGAACCGGCCGCGGCGACCCGGCCGTCCGGGTAAACACCGACCGCCTGCACCGAGCCGTTGGCGCCGACGCTCGTGTCAAAACCCAGGTCCACTGAACCGTCCACGTTCAGCCGGACCAGATACGCCCGCGCGACACCATTGAAGTTGGTGAACTCGCCTCCAGCCACTACTCCGCCATCCGGCGCCACGGCGACGGACCGCACCGGGCTGTTGGCGCCCGTGCCCGGATTGAATGTCGGGTCCAGGCTGCCCGGGCCGAACTCGTCATCCTCGATGGTCACGACCACCGCGCTGGGACCGCTGATCACGGCGCCGCCGGTGGGATTGGATATTGTCACGATGAACGTCTCATTGCCCTCGACCAGCACATCGTCCACAATCTGGATGGTGAAGGTTTCATTGGTCTCGCCATCGGCCAGGCTGACGACGCCGCCCGGGGCAACATAGTCGATGCCCGACAAGGCCGTGCCGCCGCCCGCGCTCCAGTTGACCGTGACCACACCGCTGGCGCCGTTGGTGCGCACGATCGTAATGGTCAGGCTGGCGTTGCTTTCGCTGACATTATAGGCGGTCTGGTTAAAGCTCAGACTGCCCGGACTGAAGTCGTTGTCGATGATGCTCACCGTCGCCAGCGGCGCGGAAATGACCGCCGGGCCCGTAACGTTGTTGAGCGCGACATAGAACGCCTCGTTTCCCTCGACCAGGACATCATCGAGGATTGGGACCGTGAAGTTGAGGTTGGTCTGGCCCGGCAGGAACGTCAGCGTGCCGTTCACCGGCGTGAAATCCAGGTTCGGCGTCGCCGCGCCGGGGATTGCGACCGTCGCGAAGTCCACCGAAACGGGGTCATTCGTCGCGCCCGCGCGCACGACTCCGAGGAGCGCGTTGCCGCCGATGACCTTCTCGTTCACGCTGAACGCAGGGAAGGTGAAGCTCACCGCGCTGTCGTCATTGACAATGGTCACGTAGGTCACCGCCGCGTCGTTGAGCATCGCGCCGCCCGCCACATTGGTCAGGGCCAACTGGAATACCTCGTTTGGCTCGATCAACAAGTCGTTCGTAATGCCAACGACAATCGTCTTGATCGTCTCGCCGGGGACGAAGATCAGGTGCTCGTCGACGATTCCATAATCGATGCCGCCAATGGCCGAGCCAAGGTCGGTGCTGACGATGTCCACCTCGACCTGCCCCTGCGAACCGCCGACGCGGGCGATGGTGACGGTGACGTTGGTGCCGCTTTCCAGCACTGCGTATCCCGATTGAATGAATTGCAGAGTGCCCGGTGTAATGTCCTCGCCGCCGACGAGCCGGGCGATGTAATTGCGCGGCACGCCATTGAACTGTGTAAAGCCGCCGCCGATCACAATCGAGGCGTCCGTCTGAAGCACCACCGTCGCGATGAACAGGTTCGCGCCCGTGCCGAGCGATGCACCGGTGGGCAACAACGTGCCGAT
>CAZZAQ010000089.1:4842-10520 GCA_964652165.1 uncultured Bifidobacterium sp. | reverse complement strand
CTGACGCGCGGCCCGGGCAGTGATTGTTTGGCGGCGGAATCGAAGTGGAGTCCTTGTGGGGACGTGCTGCGGGTAGGGAGACCCGCGCTCCGCCCCCTTTGGCTCCCATCACAGTGCCCAGAGGCGCCCCGTCAAGAGGCGCCCCCAATGATTTGGTTTGATTTGGTTTGATTTAGTTTGATCTCGGTTGATTCCTTGGCAAATAAAGCCATTTCGCCGGCCCCTCCGGCCCGTCCAGCATCCACTCGAAATGAAGAACCGCAATGGAACGCAAAGGACGCAAAAGAGGGAGTTCCGCCGTTTGCCTCGTTGCGACCTGTGCGTTCCGTTGCGGCCTGACAAGCAGCGCGGACACGGATTGCACGGCTTGGCACGGATTCATTCCGTGAGAATCTTTGAGAATCTGAGAGAAGCCGTAAAATCCGTCTCCCGCCTCACGCCGCCCGTTTCCACAGGCGAACAAAAAGGACCCGCCGCACCGTGGACGCAAGCCGCCCCGGAGCGCCGAGTTCCTGCTCGGCGCGGAGCAAAAAGCCCCGCCGCGCAGTGACCTCAGGCCCGGCCGGCAGTTGAAGCTGGCATGGCGCACGGAAGCCAATGTACGGGACGGCCCGCGGAAGAAAAGCGCCAAACGAGCCAAACGAGCCAAACGAGCGAAAATCTTCGGTTCCTGGCTGTTTTCAGGGGAAGCCAAACGCCGTGGCCCAATGGAAGACGCGCCGGGCGACCCCCTCTCTCCTCAAAGTGGGCGGGCCGGGATGGGGGCTGGAGGATGCAACCCCTTCGGGATTGAGAGGCGGCGCTCCGGGCGGAAGGGCGCATCTTGACACCGCCACCACGCGGCGGACCGCCTAGCCCGGATATTTCACAGTGCGCAGGAAACGCCCACAGCCTGTAGCCGCCGACGTGAGGAGGCGGACCCGTTTCGCTGATGGAACCATCCGCCTCCTCACGTCGGCGGCTACGGCGCCTGTGAAATATCCGGGCTAGTGGGGCAGGCGTTTCGCCTGTCTCCGCGGGCGTCCCGCCCGCGTAGGTGTTCGCGGGCGAGACGCCCGTCGCGACAACCGGGACGGCGTCTCACTACGGTGGCGGTTTCAAGATTCGCCCGCCGGGCAGCGGCGGGTCGCCAAGGAAGGCCCTGCACATTTTCGGAATCGTGCCCAATTCTTTGGTGGCGAAGCCGCTGCTTGCAGCCAAGGGGCTTCCCCGGTAGCATATCGCGACTGTGAAACTGCTGCTGGAGAATCTTCCGGCGAGCCTCGCGCCCCAACGCGAGACGTTGAGCCGTTGCCTGGAAGCGATGAACCGCGTGATGCCCCTGCGCGCGGTCTATCTCTTCGGATCGCACGCCCGCGGGGACGCCCGGCCCGACAGCGACGTCGACTTGTGCATTGTCGCGGACGGCGCGGAAAGGCAATTGGAAGCGGCCCAACAATTCTGCCGGGCCATCCGCCCCATTCGGCCCAAGCCTTCCTTCACGCTTGTGCCGATCACGCCCAAACGGCTTGCGGAGAAGCGGGACATTAAAGACTTTTTCTTCGAGACAGTGCTCAACGAAGGAGTGCGCCTTGCCGCGGACAACTGACTCAAAGAATCCCGCCGACTGGCTCTGGCCGGCCGAACCAGACCTCGGTGAATCCCAACGGGATTCCGGCTCAAAGCCCAGGGTTGCGAGGGACGAGCTACCCTGGGTCCATCGTTGGTCGTTTGACCTCAACCCCAACGGGGTTGCGGCCTTCGGGCGGCGGGCGCTGGCCGCAACCCCGTTGGGGTTGACGGGCATTGGCGGGATGACCCAGGGTAGGCGCTACGCGCCAACCCTGGGCTGGAGGACGCAATCCCTTCGGGATTGAGAGACGCTGGCCCGGGCGGGCCTCTGGCGGGCCAGTTGCGCCTTTACAAACCGTGCGCGCCCGGCGATACGTGCCGATAGCAGCGGCGGGAGAAGCTGTTCGGAAGGAACGGAGCGCTTCCTGCCCGGCGGATCAGGCGATGAAATTTCAGCACGGTACATTGTTAGGCCTCATGCACACCGTTGCCACATTCGTTTTCTGCGCGGCCCTCGCTTCTGCCGCCGCGGCGGACAAGGTCCCGGTAAGCTTGCCACGATTTGGTCAATTGCCGATTCCGCAAGGCTGGCTAGTTCTCGACCGTGGAAGTTACGGAGACACGAACGAGCCTTCTGATTGGCTTGTCCTCCAACACCAAGACAAGGCCGAGTACCTGTCTTTTTACGCATTCGGACCTCCGCGAAGCCAAATCACAAACGCCATCTACTTCACTGACACTGCCCACGAGATTTTTCCCGATGGACGAATAAGCAGCGTGATTAAAGCGCGCCCGACATATTCACGCTCACCCAGCACTTGGAACCTGCGGTATGGGTTGGTCGCGCTCGAAGATTACGAAGTTTTGGAGTACAGCTTCATTGCCGACTTTGAAGGCAGGAATGATAACCTCCTTGCACATGGCTACGTCATGTTCGGTGACTTTGCGGTGATTGTTCAGCACACGTCCAATCGACCAACCACGCCAGAGTTTGTGCAAGGGGTCGCGGCTGATACGATGCGCAGGTTGTCCAAGATTTCCGCATCAAAAAATCTTAAACGCAAATGAGCTAACACTGCGCTGGCATCTAACAAACGCCCCGCTTCTCCGTTCCTCCGTTGCGGCAATTCGTGAGCGCGCCGTGCGCTCCATCGTTCCTGTCGGCGGTTGTGGTTTTGGTCCCTTAACCCTTTAGCTTGCGTTCCAAAATCTCCCCCACCACCGCCGGGTTCGCCTTGCCTTTGCTGGCTTTCATCACCTGGCCCTTGAGGAAGTTCAGCGCGGCGGCTTTGCCGGACTTGAAGTCGGCGGCGGGGCCGGGATGCGCGGCGATGGCGTCGTCGCAGAACTTTTCGATGGCCCCCGTGTCGCTCACCTGCGCCAGGCCTTTGTCCTGAACGATTGCCGCAGGGGCCTTGCCGCTGTCGAACATTTCGACGAACACCTGCTGCGCGGCGGAACTGCTGATGGATTTGTTCTCGACCAGGCCCACAAGCTCGAGCAGCGCCTCGGGCTTGAACTTGAGGTCGTCGAGCGTCAATCCGGTTGGGACGCGCTGCGGTGCGTCCGGCTTCAATGCGGGTGGCGCGGGCGACCCGCCCGCCCCGCTCGGCGACTCGCCGAGCGGAACGCTAGAGACGCCGGCCTGCAACAAGGACGTGTGAGCGTGAGCGTTACGCCTGCCCGTTCCGTCGGGCGGGTCGCCCGACGGCACAGGCGAGTCGCCTGTGCTACCCACGGCGCCGACCAGCAGGTCGTCCCTGCCGGAGCGCGCATTGGCCTCGGCCAGCTTCGCCTGAAGATTGTTAATGACCCAGTTGGCGACGGCCTTTGGGCTTTTCGCCCGCTTCGCAATCCCCTCGAAATAATTCCCGAGGGCGACGTTGCTCTTGAACACCTCCGCGTCGCCCGCAGGCAATTGGTAGTCGCGCATGAACCGCTGCTTGCGCGCCATCGGCAGCTCGACCACGCGGGCGCGCACCTCGGCGAGCCACGCGTCGGTCGGGTGGAACGGCATCAGGTCCGGCTCGGGGAAGTAACGGTAATCGTGCGCGTGCTCCTTGGTGCGCATTTCCTCGGTGACGCCCGCCAGGTCGTCCCAACGGCGCGTGGATTGGGCGAGTTTGCCGCCGCGGGAGACGACTTCGATCTGCCGGGGGATTTCGTATTCCAGCGCGCGGCGCACGCCGGAGAAGCTGTTCATGTTTTTGATCTCGATCTTCGCGCCGAGTTCGCTCACGTTCACGTCGCAACGCACCATGCCCTTTTCCATGTCGCAATCGCTGATGCCGCCCTGGATGAGGATTTCCTTGAGCGCGTTCAGATACTCGTAGGCCATGTCGGGGCTCGTGAGGTCCGGCTCGGAAACGATTTCCAGCAGCGGCACGCCGGCGCGGTTGAAATCCACGCCGCTGTGCCGGTCGAAGTGGGAATTCTTCCCGACGTCCTCTTCGAGGTGCGCCCGGGTGATGCGCACCCGCGCGGTGCCGCCGCCGAACTCAAAATCGACGTAGCCGTTCTTCGTCGAGGGCTGGTCGTATTGGGTGATTTGGTAATTCTTCGCCACGTCCGGGTAGAAATAATTCTTCCGGTCGAACTTGGCCGCGGGCGGGATTTCGCAGTGGAGCAACAGGCCGGTGAGCACGGTGAGCCGCAGCGCCTCGTCGTTGGCGACCGGGAGCACGCCGGGCATCCCGAGGCAGACGGGGCAGACGTTGGTGTTGGGCGGCGCGCCGAAAGCGTTGGCGCAGCCGCACCACATCTTGGATTTCGTCTTGAGCTGGACGTGCGTTTCCAGGCCGATGACCGATTCGTATTCCATAGTCGCCGACGGATTCTCTGTCAGAGCGCAGGGCGAAAACAAACCACAAAGCGGCTAACCAGATCTCCCGTCCTTTTTCCACCGCGCCTTGAATCGGCGCCACCAGCGCGTCAACGGGACTTCCGGCGGCGTCGGCTCGGGCGGATCCAGCGGGATGCCTTTGGCTTGGAGAAGCTGGCGAAGGTACAGCTTGTCGGGAGCGTCCTTCGCGCGAACCGTCTGCTTCATCCGCCAAAGCGTGCGAGGCGAGGCGAATGGAATCGAAACCCCCTCGATGGTAACGAACGCCGCGTCCAGAATGGCTTCAGCGTACGTCACGCCGCAGCCGCTTTTCATCAAATCCACCATCACCTCGTCCCCCACGCGCACGACGCCGTACTGGCCTATTTCGCCCGGCTTCAGCTCGGCAATCGCCCTGTCCGGCAGGATGAGCAACGCCTCGATCACGCGCGCCTCATTCGCCGGAGTGGTCTCCACAAGCAAATCAATGTCATCCGTCGTCCGGCTGTATCCGGCCTGGATGATCGCCAGTCCGCCGACTACGACATAGCGCGCGCCCAGCCGGTTCAATTCAGCGCAGATGCGCGCCAGGTCCGTCAGTGTTGGCGGTCGCGGAGCCGTTTCACCGCCGCCGCGATTCGGTGTTTCATCTCCCATTCGTCAGCTTCCTCGAACGTCTTGAACCGATACACGCCCTTGGGATACGGCAGCGTCAGACCCATCGCCTTGAACTGCGCCGCCGCCCACTCCAGGAACTCTCCGGGCGAGCGGCGCCGGATCTTCCCCACCATCTTCCGGGGGGACCCATCCGGGTTGTAAAACGGATCATTCATCGTCTGCTGCGCCGCTCAGTCCGACTGGAGCATAACGGCGATTCCCGGCGGCGGCAAAGCACTTTTCCAAGCACTGCTTGAGGGAGCGTTGAAGCGTTGAATGGTTGAAGCCTTGAAGCGGTAGTGACAGGTTCATTGACTGCCGACGAAGACTCGCGAACTGGGAGGCGGCGATTTGCCAATGTCACAATCCCCAAACCTGCTCGACGGGCACGTGCCCCTGTCTTACGCTCCCCGTCATGAATCCAACGACCCCTTTTCTGCGGCGCGCCGTGACGGAAGTCCAACCTTGGGCCGAGACTTGCGGCCAAATCCGCCCGCTCATCGAGGAGAAGGACGGTGCGGCAGCCGAAGTGCATCACCTCGAGATCACCGACGCCAAACTGCACTACCACGAACGCACGGACGAGATTTACTACGTCCTCGATGGCGCGGGGCGGATGCGCGTGGGCGACGAGGAAATCGAGTTGCGC
>CAZZAQ010000089.1:4125-4832 GCA_964652165.1 uncultured Bifidobacterium sp. | reverse complement strand
CGTGCCGCGCGGCGTGAAGCACAGGGCCTGGGGCAATCTCAAGGTGCTGGTGGTGTGCATCCCGCGCGGCGTGCTCGGCGACGTGCACGAGGTGGAGTAGCTTCGCGCCTGGTGAGCCGGAATTCGATGCGTTGAAGCACGAATTCGAGACTCAATGGCTCATGGAGGCGAATTGAAGTGCGATGCAAACATTGGATTGACGCAGACGGACGACAACCGGTCGCAAATTGCGACCGGTTCTGGCAGGCACCGCGATCCACCAATTACAACGTTCACTCACACCATGAAATTGCTGCTCCTCGCGCTTACACCCCTGCTGTTGCTTCCGGTCAAGGCAGCCAGCGCCGCTGATTCCACCGCACAGAACACCTTCCACGTCACGTTGCCCGCGCCGTCCTTCGCTGGCGCGCTGAGGCCGGATTCGCCGTTCGGCATCAACACCGCCTTCCATCCCGGCACCCCGGACCTGGACGCGCGGCTTCGGGCCATGCAGCAGGCCGGCATCAGATGGGGCCGGCAGGATTTCAACTGGCGGCGCATCGAAAAGGCCAAAGGCAGCTTCGAGTGGGAGCCATACGATCAACTGGTCGAGAATTGCCATCGGCACGGTGTGTTGATCTTCGGCAACCTGACCTATAACCCGGCCTTCTACGACATGCGCACGGCGGAGGGGGTGGACGCCTACTGCGCGTTCGCCACCGCGGCCG
>CAZZAQ010000089.1:0-4115 GCA_964652165.1 uncultured Bifidobacterium sp. | reverse complement strand
TCGAGCGACGGCGATACCCGTTCGAACGGGAGCGTCTCCCACGCCGGGAACGTCTCGACTTCCGCCGGGGGAAGGAAGGTGGCGAGGTCGTGCGCGAGGCGCTCGGCCTCGCGCACCGTCGGCACGGCCACCACGATCGGCCGGCGCGTTGTGATGTTCGCCACCGCGGCCGTGAAACGCTACGCCGGCAAGGTGGATGATTGGCAGATCTGGAATGAACCGAACCTCGGCTACCTCGGCGGCAAACCGGAGGAATATGCGCGGCTGCTCGCGGCGTCCGGCAAGGCGATTCACGAGGCCAATCCCAAGGCCAGGGTGCTCGGCCTGAACATGGCCTTTTGCGACGCGCTCTGGACGGAAAAGGTGTTGCAGCTCGTGCCCTACGACTGCTTCGACATCGCCTGCTTCCATCCCTATCGAAACCCAAACGCGCCGGAGGACAAATTCGACTGGTGGGTCCTCAACCAGTACGTGAAGCGGTTTCACAAGGAACTCACACCCGAATTCCCGATGGTGCATCAGAGCTTTCTCGACCAGACCGACGAGTTGATCAAAACGATGGGCAAGTTCGGCAAAGCGAAGCCGCTTTGGGTGACGGAAATGTGTTTCAATACGCACATCCATCCCTACGGCGTGTCGGAACTGCGTTCAGCCGATCTGACGGTGCGCTTCCATCTCCTGGCCATCGCCTCGGGCAAAATCGAGAAGGTCTTCTGGTGGACCCTCAAGGATGGCGGCCCCCAGCAGTTCGACGCCGCCGAGATGGTCGGCCTGGCGCGCGCCGATCTCACGCCGAAGTACGCCTACCACGCCTACAGCTTCATGACGCGGATGCTCGAAGGCAAGAAGTGGATTCGCAACGATTCCTTCGGACCCGATGTGTATGCCGTTATCTTTGCCGACGAAGGGAGTGGCGAAGAGACGATGGCGTTGTGGAGTCCGAAGCCCTTCGCCTATGTACGCATCCGCAACACGGAGAAGGGGCTGACATTCTATGATGTTTACGGCACGAAGCGCTTCGTCCCCTATGACAAGGTGCGCACGAGCCATCTGCCGGTGCCGCTGGGCGAAAGCCCGATTTACGTCGTCGGCCCAAAAGGACTGAAGGCGACCGTGCGGCCGGACCCGGGGTGGTGAGAGAGAAGCCATGATTGGGAAGTTTGACAATAGTTCCAAACTAATGCACCATGCGCGCATGGCCTACAATCTTGGCAAACACTTCGATGAACTCATCCGCCGCCTATAACGCCCGCGTGTCCGAGCCGCTGACCGCACCCATCCGCGCAACGACCCGCCTCTGCGCGGTCTTTGGACACCCGATCCGCCACTCCGCCTCCCCCGCGATGCAGAACGCCGGCATTGCGGCGCTCGGACTGGACTGGCGCTACGTCGCCTGTGAAGTCCATCCAGACCGCCTCCGCGAAGCCATCGCCGGCGCGCGGGCCATGAAGTTCATCGGCCTCAACCTGACCGTTCCTCACAAGCTCCTCGCCGTGGATCTCGTCGACGCACTTGATGACAGCGCAAAGACATGGGGCGCGGTGAACACTATCCGCTTCGAGGCGCAGGACTCGGCCGGCGCCTGGCGGCCACTGCGCGACTTCCCCGAAGCGACGCCGGAACGAATCCGCAGCCACGGTTTTAACACAGATGCCGACGCTATCACCCGCTCGTTGCGCGAGGACTTGCGCTTCGAGCCGGCCGGGGCGAAAGTTTTGTTGTTGGGCGCAGGCGGTGCTGGCAGGACCGCGGCGCTCAAGCTCGCCTCCGAGCGCGTTGCCGAACTGCATCTTGTGAACCGCACTGCTGCCAAAGCCGAAGCCATCGCAACCGAAATCCGGGAGCGCTTTCCCTCCGTGAAGGTTTGCACCGGCTATCCGCAACGCGCTGTGGATTTGGCGCTCAATGCGACGTCGCTTGGCCTCAAACCGACCGACGCACTGCCATTCGACTCCGGCCAGTTCTCCCTGGCCCGCGCTGGCGCGGTTTACGACATGGTTTATCGCCCGGCTGAAACCGCGTTGCTCAAGGCCGGCCGCGCCGCCGGCTGCCGCGTTGCCAACGGCCTTGGCATGCTGCTCTACCAGGGAGCGGCGGCGCTCGAACTTTGGACCGGCCGGAACGCGCCGATAGAGGTGATGCGTGAAGCATTGCAGCGAAACGTTTATGGATGAGAGACGTGGTGCGTGGAGGGTGGCGCGTGCTGCGTGAAGCCGGAACGAATTTCCTTTCCATGCTTGACGCAACACGCAACACTCAACACGCACAACGCCGCTCCCCAGCGCGCCGGACCCGCGCATGAGCCCCCTCTCCCGCACGTTCGATCCCGCCTTCTGGGCGTCGCTGCCGTTCCACTTCTGGTCGGTGGTGTTCTTCGCCGCCGGTTGCATGGTCGGCAGCTTCCTCAACGTCTGCATCCACCGCATGCCGCGCGGCATGAGCGTGGTGAAACCGCCGTCGCATTGCCCGCATTGCCATTACTCGATCCCGTGGTACCTCAACATGCCGCTGTTTACGTGGCTCATTCTGCGTGGCAAGTGCGCCAACTGTCGCGCCCCAATCTCCGTCCGTTACTTCCTCGTCGAGTTGCTCACGGGCGCCGCGTTCCTTGCCTGCTGGCTGGCGAAGGGACGCGAGTCCCCTCTTCTGGCGCTCGCGTATTGCGTAGTGCTGGCGGGCTTTATCGTCGCCACCTTCGTCGACTTCGAACACTTCATCATCCCGGACGAGATCACCCTCGGCGGCATCGCAGCCGGCGTGCTCTGCTCATTTGCGGTCCCCGCGTTGCAAGGCGTCAAGTCGGCCCCGGAAGCGCTGCTCAAGAGCGTTTTGGGCGCCGCGGTGGGCGCCGGCGTCGTCTATGCGGTGGTGAGAATTGGCAAGGTTCTTTTCGGCCGCCAGCACATCGAACTGCCGCCGGACACACGCGTTGTCTTCACTGAGACGGGAGTCGTCCTGCCGGACGAAGAGGTCCCATTCGAGGAACTTTTCTACCGCAAATCCGATGTCATCTCGCTCGAAGCCAAGTCCGTCGAGTTGATTGACCGCTGTTACAAGGCCGTCACCGTCCGGCTGCTGCCGGAGAAGCTCTTCATCGGCGACGAGCAAGTGGATCCTGGAACCATTCCACAAATGGAAGTCGTGACGGACCGCATCACGCTGCCGCGCGAGGCGATGGGCTTCGGCGACGTGAAGTTCATGGGCGCCATCGGCGCTTTTCTCGGCTGGCAGGCCACGTTGTTCTCGTTGATGGCCAGTTCGATCATCGGCGCCGCCGTCGGGCTGACCCTCATCGCGCTGCGCAAGCAGGAGTGGTCGAGCAAACTGCCCTACGGCCCTTACATCGCCGTCGCGGCGACGCTTTGGATTTTCGCGGGACAACGTCTCGTCGAGCGGTGGTTTCGCCTATGGGAGTAAGGCGATGCGGCCGGGACCGTGCGCACCAGGAACAAATGATCAGCGAGCGAGCCGACATGCGTTGGAATCACCGGCAAAGAATCATGGCAACGGGTCAGGCGCTAGCGTGGTTATTTCACAGGCTTGGTGTTCGTCTAAGCGCCGATCTCATTAGCACCCCGCTTCAGCAGGGTGTCTGCGCGCCGGAGGCCCTCGAAACCGTTTCAACGGTTTCGACGGGGTGTGAGAAACCGTTGAAACGGTTTCTCCTCCGGCCCCGGCCCGACACCCCGCTAAAGCGGGGTGTTAATGAGAGGGGACTGCCGTGGCGAGAACTGTGTGAGATACCCAGTTTCGCGGTGCGACCGCGGGTTGGCATTGCCGGCGCGCTGCCAATCTGCTTGCTGTTGTGCGTGGCGGCGGTGGTCGGAGCGGCGGCGGGCCAACCGGCGGAGAATCGAACGAACTCGCCGGCGTCGTTCAGGCCGGACTTCGAGCCAAATATTCCGGTGTTGGCCTTGACGGCGCGCGGTTCGATCGACAAGGCACAAAAGACACCTTGCACACTAAGCATGATCGTTCCCGGTGCGCCGCCGCCGGGCGCGTCGAATTCGTGGGCTGGGGAGGTGAAGCTGCACGGGGGCGTGTCGGTGGGGTTTCCGAAAAATTCCTACGGCATCACGCTGGCGGCGCCGGCGCGACTGCTCGACCTGCGCGAG
>CAZZAQ010000088.1:0-10527 GCA_964652165.1 uncultured Bifidobacterium sp. | reverse complement strand
GCAGAAAGATGGGGGCAGAAAGATAAACTCATTTTTCTGCCCCCATCTTTCTGCCCGCGGCCGTGGTTCACAGCAAGGGAGAACCTTGGCGCGCGCCCGCGGCCTGAGGCCACTGCCTTTGCACCGCGTCAGGAGTCCTGAGACCCTGAATGCTGAATGCTGAAGGGTAAACAGCTTGCGACCGCCAGATTTTCGCTCGTTTCGCTCGTTTGGCGCGTTTGGCGCTAACACCCCTGCGCCCCGTTGCTTATTCTGGTCCCGTGCGCGACACTTGCTGCTACTGCCAGCCGGGCCTGAGGTCACTGCGCCGCGGGGCCTTATTGTTCGCGCCGAGCAGGAGCTCGGCGCTCCGGGGCGGCCCGAGTCCGCGGCGTGGCGGGGCTTTTTTGTTTGCCCGCGAAAAAGGCCGCATGAGGCGAGACTCGAATTGCACGAATTCTCACGAATTGAATTCGCGCCAATCCGTGAAATTCGTGTCCCCGCTGGTTTTCAGGCCGCAAAGGAACGCACAAATCGCAAAGAGAGAAACGGCGGAACTGCCTCTTTTTTCATCCTTTGCGTTCAATTGCGTTTATTCATTTGGAGTGGACGCACGACGGGCTGGAAGGGGCCGGCGAACTGGCTTCATCTATCAACGAATCAAACTGGATCAAACCAAATCAAACCAGATCACTGAGGAGACCGAGCAACGACGATGATTTGGACCTTAAGTTTTCCGTCCCCCCGGTCGTTGATCCCCTTGGCGGCCGGGAACATCCGGGCCGCCGCGCCGTCCCAGGCGGCGCAGTTCCAACCGCACAGATGGACCATGGCAACTCGGGATGAATTTATTGCCTGGGCGCTCAGCCCGGACCGGACGCTCGAAGAGGCGTATTGCGCCGAGCGCCTCGTCGAGCAAGGGCGCCTGTATTGGCCGTCGTCGAACCCGCGGCGCCGTCCCGAACTGTCACCGCAGGAACAGGAGCGAAAAAAGAAGCGCCGTCTCAATCCAGCCCACCGCGTGAAGCTCGAGGAGGCCGTGGTCTGCTGCGCCGCCGAGAAGCTGATGATGATGGATCAGCTCAATCTGGACTCGGAGTCAGATCGCCCGATGCGAGACATCTCGGGGTTGCGTTTCTTCTCCCACATTCGGCATCTCAACCTGGGCGGCAACGCGCTGTGCGACGTGGGCGCGCTGCGCGGCTGGACGGCGCTCGAATCCCTGTCCATTCGGGACGACGCGCTGGAGGATTTGACGCCGCTGTCCGCGCTGACGAAACTCCATTCGCTCGACCTGAGCATCCGCAGCCCGTGGCCCAATCTCAAGGGCCTTGAGACGCTGGAGGAACTGGCGTTATTTCACTGGCGCGGGAATCTGCTCTCGCTCGAAGACATTCCGCGGCTTGGCAAGGTGTGCCAGGCCAAATTCGAAATGGGCCCCTGCGGCAATATCCCGGTGCCCAACGTGAACTGTCTGCCTGAGATGCCCTGGCTCGAAGCGTTCGAGATTGACCCGTTGTTCCGGCTCGACGACATCACCCGCTGGCCGCGCCTGCGCAACCTCACCGTCGGCGGGCCGTTCAAGGACCTGCGTCCGCTCGCCGGGTTGCGCGCGCTCACGCACCTGGTCCTCCGGGGCGATGTCACGCGCGATCTGTCGCCGCTGGCACGGTTGCCGGAGTTGCGGCGGCTGGAGGTGCGCAGCCAGCATCCGCACGATTACTCCGTGCTGGCCGAAGCGCCCAGGCTGCACGAGGTGAGGGCGGAAGGCTGCAAGATTAACACCATGGAGCTGGCCACGCTGCTCGCCGTGCTCGCGCCGTGGGAGGACGAGTTCCTCGCCGCGCAAGCCCGCCCGCGCGGACACGCCCGGTTCGTGGTTTGCCACCAAAAGGAATTGCCGGCCCATCCGCGCAAGGCGCTCGGCCCTGAGGCCCGGTGGAATGACGATCCGGAGATGACCGCCTCGGAAGGCCGCTGGTTCAGCCAACGTCTTCGTTCGGCGCTCGACGGCTTGTTCGGAAAGCACGGCTGGGGACGCCTGTTGCCCGGCTCCGCCGGTTCGGCGACTCTGTGCCTCAGCAGGCTCGAAGCCGCAGAGCAACTGCCCGTCGTGGTCGAAACTGCCCGTGAACTGTTGTGCGCGACGCAGCTTCCGTGGGTCGTCCAGTTCTCCGTAGCGCTGAACGAGACGAACGAGGATGTGGACGACCCGGGCGACGAATCCGACGATGAAGAGCGCGCCATCCATCGCGTGGTGCAAGACAGGAAGGAGTTCCTCGAGCGCCAAAAGGAGCAGGAATCCTACCTGGAACGCGAGCACCGCCTGCGCCTGCTCCAGCAGGAGGGCAAACCCGTGAACCCGGAGGATTTCGCGCCCCCCGAGGAACCCAAAGGTCAGCGGGCGGCCGAGGAGGCCGGCGAGGCGGCGGAAGCCACGCACGAAACGACCCTCGCCGAGCAACTCCGGACGCATGGCGTCATCACCGAAGAGGGGTTGTTCATCGACGAGCGAGGCCGTCAGGCCGCCGAGCATCTCATGGGCCGCCAAGCCGAGCGCGCCGCAGCCTGATCAGTAGCTGCGACCGTGAGGTCGCGGGACGGGGACGCAGAAGGTTGGGCAGCGGCATGTTTTTCGTTCCTGCTTGAGAATTCAGCCTGCGACCTCACGGTCGCAGCTACGCCAAGCAGGTACGGACAAGCCTGTCCGCGCTTCTCGCCTCCGCCGGACCGCGGGTCATTTCCCTTTTTCCGCGCCCAGTGACCGGAACCCGGTTTTGCGCGGCAGCGCGTCCCATTTGGCGCGCAGGCGCTTCATCCGTTCGTCGGTCGCCGGGTGGGTGCTGAGGAAATCCAGCGTGTTGGCCAGTTGGCCGGCGGAGGTCTTGTCCTGCTCGGCTTTCATGGTTTCGAAGAATTCAATCATGCCGCGCGGATCGACGTTGGCGGCGACGAGATAATCCCAGCCGGTGTCGTCGGCCTCGCGCTCGAAGTCGCGGGAGAACTTCTGGCCGATGAGAAACTGCGAGCCATCGGCCAGCACGGCCACGATGCCCTCGGCGTCGCCAAACAGCGAACTGATGATCACCCACAGCCCGGCGCTGCTGATGACGTTGCGCATGCTGTGGCGCCGCGTGACGTGCGCAATCTCATGCGCCACGACTCCCGCCAATTGCTCGGGCCGCTTCACGGTTTCGAGCAACCCGGTGAAAATGAACACGTGGCCGCCCGGCACCGCGAACGCGTTCAGGTTCGTGTTCTCGATGACGTGGAAGTGGAACACCAGCGGCGTGCGCCCCAGCGCCGGGAGCAGCGCGTTGGTGATCGCCTGGATTTGCGCGCTGTAGGCGGCGTTGTTGGTGACGAGCTTTTCCTGGCGCGAGAAGTCCTGGAATAGCTTTGCGCCAAATTCAACCTCCCACTCGATCGGCACCTTGTTTGCCAGCGATTCCACGATTCGGTCCCGGCGAACGATCACCACAATCAATCCGAGCAGCAGGAGCAGCAGAAACAGGCCGCATCCCAGCAAGCCTCTCGGGACGGTCTTCGACTGCTTGCGAATTCGGGCGATTTGTTCGCGAAGGCTGCTGTGCTGAAACGCAGGCTCATCCAGGAGCGAGAGGTCCGAGGTGCTGAGCGTGGCTTTGGGATTGTCGGCGCGGGTCAGGAACAATTGCTGGTTGTCGTGCCCGCCCATGCTGAGCCGAATCTCCTCCAGGCGCCATTCGACGACGCCTCCGGCGGCCTCGAAAATCAGGCGACCCGCAGCGATCGTTACCTTGCCCGGCTGCAAGCCGCCGCCCAGTTCGGGCGCGGTGCCCAGGGCCTGATAGGATTTCTGTCCGCCGCCGGATGCAGTGCTATCGCTCATAATTCCAAGCCCGATTCAGTTTTGAGGCGCTTCCTTCACAGCGACCGGCTGCGGCTTGCGGCTCGCCAGTCCCTTCTTGGTTTGCTTGTCGCGGAAAGCTTCGTAGGCGGCGCGGTGCCCCGGATGCTTGATGCCGAGAATGGCCGTTGCCAGCAGCGCGGCGTTGATCGCGCCGGCTTTGCCGATGGCCAGCGTGCCGACGGGGACGCCTCCGGGCATCTGCACCATCGACAAGAGCGAGTCGAGGCCTTTGAGCGACTTGGATTCCATCGGCACGCCGAGCACAGGCAGTGCAGTCTTCGCGGCAGTCACGCCGGCGAGGTGCGCGGCGCCGCCGGCCGCGGCGATGATCACTTCAAGCCCGCGCGCCATCGCGCTCGAGGCGTACTCGAAAAGCAGGTCCGGGGTGCGGTGCGCGGAGATGACTTCGACTTCGTGGGGGACGCTTAGTTCGTCAAGTTGGGCGGCGCAATGGCGCATCACTTCCCAATCGGATTGGCTTCCCATGATGATGCCGACGAGCGGCCGGGTCGTTGCTGGCATGGGCGAAGTGATAAGCGAAGTGCCCGGAGAATTGCAATGCGACGATAGGCGAGAAGTCGCCTCAATGCTTCAACGCGCCAGAGTTGACGAGGCTCGCTTACATTACAACACTGGCGGCGCGCCCATGACCACGGCCAACAAAATCTCCATCTTCCGCATCCTGCTGGTGCCTGTGTTCGTGGTCGAGGTGCTCTATTACGCGGAGGACGGCGACGAGATCCACCGCTTGGCGGCGGTGCTCTGTTTTGCCATCGCGGCCATCAGCGACGGGGTGGACGGTTACATCGCGCGGCGCTACAACCAGCGCAGCGAACTGGGCGCCATGCTCGACCCGCTCGGCGACAAGCTGCTGCTGGTGGCGGGCATCGTTTTATTGAGCCTGAACAACGCGCCGCACCTCCCGCGCCTGCCGTTGTGGCTCGTGGTGACCGTCGTCAGCCGCGATGCAATCATTCTGATCGGCTTGCTCATCATCAAGCACGTTTGCGACAAGGTGATCGTGCGCCCCGCGATGGTGGGCAAGGCCGCCACGGTATTGCTCATGGCGTGCATTCTGTGGGCGCTGCTGAAGTGGCCCGCGGTCTGGTTGCGCTGGATTTGTCTCGCGGCGGCGGTTTGCACGGGCGCATCGATGGTGGTCTATCTCGTGGACGGGGTCCGGCAGTTGAGCGCCAGCCCTTCGAGCGTGGCGTCTCCAAAACAATGAAAGTCGAAGTCAAAATCCAGTGCGATTGCGGCACACGATACAAGTTCGACGTCGAACCGCTCCACGGCCGGATGCCGCAAAAGGTGGATTGCCCAGGCTGCGGCGTGGACGGGACGCCCGCTGCGAACGAATGCCTTCGCCAGCGGCTCGGCACGGTGGCGGTCCGACAAGGCAGGCTTGTGCCCGGCATCGCCGGCGCCGCGGCGGCGGGGCTCGTCGGGATGCTCGCGTGGTTTTTTCTGGTCAAGGTGACCGGCTCCCAGATTGCGTTCGCGGCGTGGGGCGTCGGATTGCTGGCGGGACTGGGGGCGCGCGGATTGGGCAGGGAAGGGAGCCGGGGGCTGGGGATTGCGGCCGGGGTGGCCGCGCTGGTGGCGATTCTAGGCGGGCAATGGCTTGCGGCGCAGAGCGGAGCCGGGAATCTGAAGAACGTATTTTCCGATGGAAGCATCGGCTGGCTGACGTTGTTGTGGTTGCTGCTGTCGGTCGCCAGCGCGTTCAAGCTCGGCTCGAGCCGGGCGCCGGGGGCCGCGTAGAATTGAGAGGCCGACTAGAAGTTGGGTAACTCCCCAAGCGAGCCGCTTGAGCCGCGGCGGTGTTCACGAAATTGTGCAATGCCTCAAAGTAGGGCAGGCGTCTCGCCTGCCCGGCCGAGCGAAGCGAGGCCTTGGGGTGCGAAAGCCGCGCCTTTCGGCGCGGCAGGGCAGGCGGGACGCCTGCCCTACGTTCCCAGCGCGACCTCGGCAGTGGAGTTACTTGCAGATTCGCCCGGCGCGACTTCCGGCTTTTCGAGGAGGGCCTGTTCGTGCTCTTATTTCGCCATGCAACTCAACGTCGGCATCATCACCATCAGTGACCGGGCGAGCAAAGGCCTCTACGACGACCTCGGCGGACCAGCACTCAAGAATGCCGCGGAGGACCGCGGCTGGAAGGTTCTGGCGGACTCGCTTGTGTCCGACGAGAAGCCCGACATCCAGCGGGTCATCCGGGCCCATATCAACCTGGGCTGCCATCTGGTGCTCACCACGGGCGGCACCGGCGTGGCGCTGCGCGACGTCACACCGGAGGCGATTCGCGAGATTGCACTTCGCGAACTGCCCGGCTTCGGCGAGGCGATGCGGATGGAGTCGATGAAAATCACCAGGAACGCGATTTTGTCTCGAAACCTCGCCGCGGTGGTGGACAAGACGTTGGTGATTTGCCTGCCCGGCAAGCCGAGCGGCGCCGTCGAGTGCCTCGGTTTCGTGGCCGGCGCGATTCCGCATTGTGTCGAGGTCTTGCAGGAGGTCCCGACGAGTTGCTGAGCGCGATATGAAGGCGCTTTTTGTTTTCCTGGTGGCGGTCGTCCTGGCCACAGCAGGGTGCGCGGGCAAGGCGAAGCTGCGCGAACAGGAGGCGTTCCGCAAAGGACAGCAACAGGCCCTCGACGCGCAACAGTTGGCGCAGGAACCCGCCGTCTGGTTTCGCGGACAGGTCCGCCATCCGCGCGTGCCCTGGCGGGAGAACCTGACGCTCGCCCAAGCCCTCGTGGCCGCGGAATACACCGGCGCGCTCGATCCGACGCGCATCAACGTCATCCGCCAGGGACAGACCTACCGCGTCGATCCGAAGCGGTTGCTGCGCGGGGTGGAAGATCCGGTGCTCGAGCCGGGGGACGTTGTCGAGATTGCGCGCTGAGGGCGGCAGGGAGCCGCACCCACGCCGCGGCTCATCTTGCTCCTTGCCGTCAAGTGGC
Source organism: uncultured Bifidobacterium sp. (assembly GCA_964652165.1). GTDB lineage: Bacteria > Verrucomicrobiota > Verrucomicrobiia > Limisphaerales > JADJPG01 > DASTLJ01. The sequence continues at coordinate 3,693 of CAZZAQ010000088.1, read as the reverse complement.
AGCGCACAGGCTCCCGGCGCGTTCCTCGATCGCCCGAAGCGCCTCCTGAATGGCGGTGACCTCCCGCTCCTCAAAATAGACTTCGCCGCACTGTGAGCAGACCCACGCGGGCACCGCATCCAGCCGCAAATGGACACCGTGACGATCGACGCTGAAAGGAGCAGTTCCTCGCCGCATATCGCCTTTGCAGTAAACACATTTCATAGACGTTTTCGTGTTTTGAAGTCCGGTTCCCACTCCTGGGGGTCCGGCAAGTACGCCGTAATAATAGCCAAATAATCGTCTTTTGGCGAGCAGACGACTTGAACGGCTCAGATCACTTGTTGCACGAGACACTCAACGCGGCTGTCGAACTCGGGTGCGTAAATGCACTGGATGCCCGCCACGCCGGTCTGGCATCCGCCGCGGCGCCGGACGTGCGTGAGGTTGCCAGCCCGGTTACCGCTCTGCTAGGGTTGCGTCATGGTCATCACGTTGCCGGACAACATCCCCGCACTCCAGCGGATGAGCGAGCAGGAGATGAAGCGCGAACTGGCGCTCTCGCTCTACGCCGCGCGCAAGCTCACGGTGGTGCAGGCGGCCGACGTCGCTCAACTGGGATTGTTCGAGTTCCAGGCGTTGTTGCGGGATCGCCGCATCCCGCAGCATTACGATTCGGACGATCTTGACAAGGACCTGTTGGCCCTGCGTGAACTGCCGCCCCGGTGATCGTCATCGCCGACACCTCGGTCGTGCTCAACCTCTGTTGCGTCCGGCGGGAGCAATTGCTTGCGGCTTTGTTTGGGCGGGTCCTCGTGCCGACGGAAGTGGCGGCCGAATTCCGGCGGTTGGCAGGGATGGACGCGAGGTTCACGGAACTCACGCTGCCTGCCTGGGTGGAAGTCTTACAGGCACCCGCACCGCCACCAGAAGTGTCTGCCGCAAATCTCGATATTGGTGAGACTGCGGCCATCGCGCTGTGCCTGAGCCATTCGGCCGATGCGCTCCTGATGGATGAAACTTTGGGCCGCAACGTGGCCGCGCGGCTTGGGCTGAGAACCATCGGCACGCTGGGCATCTTGCTGGACGCGCAGTCTCGCGGGCTGATCGAACGAGTGGCTCCCGTAATGGACGATCTGGAGCAACGTGCCGGATTTTGGATCGCACCAACTCTGCGCGCCCGCGTCCTTCGACTGGCCGGGGAATGAAACTCAGCGCACTACAAGCGCAAGGCTCTCCGAGTGGCTGTTGAATTCAGGGGCGTACATGCACTGGATGGACGCCACGCCGGTCTGGTAGGCGCCCCGGTGCTGGACGCGCGTCGAGTATTCGAAGACGTAAACGCCCTTGGGAAGGTAATCGATGAAGAAGTGGCTGGCGGTGTCGCGCGTGCTCTCGTAGTAGGCGAGGCCGTCCTGGTAGCGGTAGCCCGAGAGGACATTCACCGGTTCGGTGCCGCTGCCGCGCTGGTCTTTGAGGTGGACGTATTCCATGTCGCGGTCCACGCGCAGCTCGATGCGGACCACCAGTTCGTCGCCGACCTGGACGGCGCCTTTGACCGGTTCGAGGACCGGGCCTTTCTTCGCATTCACCTTCGTGAACAGGGCTTTCCTCAGCTTGAGCGGCGTGCCGGTGTGCGGCGTGACCTTGCTCATGTCTTCGAGGTATTGCCAGTGGACGCTGCCCCAGGCGACGCCCTCGTCGAGTTTCCGGACGGTAATTTCGCCGAGCTTGGGTTTGATGTCGGAGGCGGCGAAGCGCCGTTCGTAAAAGCCGGTGCCGGCCTCGGGGGAATTTCGGATTTCAGATTTCGGATTTCGGATTTGTCCAGCGACGGGCGTCACGTCCATGCCGCCGAGCTTCACTTCCACGAGCGCATCGCTGGCCAGGATGTCCCGGCCGCGCAGGAGCAGCGCGTAGACGGCGTCGGCGGTGGCCTTGGTCGTTTTCCAATCCTGCGTCTGCTTCTGCTTCAGCAGCCAGACGCGGCACTCTTCGACGGCCTGCTTGTCCGCCGCCACTTCGTCGAAGGCTTCGATCATCAGCGCCTGGGACTCGATGGGGGCGCGATACCACCACCAGCTCAACTCGGTGTCGCGCCAGAACATGCCCATTTCTTCGCTCGTGACGGAGCGCTCCTTCAACGAGCGCATAATGTCGCGGGGCGTTGAATCGTTGATCTTCGTTGAAGCGTTAAAGCGTTGAAGCGCGAGGGCGAGGTGGCCCTGGCTTTGGCGGCTGGAGACTTTCAGCCAGTGCTTGCGGGATTGCGCGAGGAAGAAGTTCACCGCGGCCAGGTGTTCCGGGGCGATGACTTTGTCCTTGCGGAAGAAGCTCCGGCCATACAGATACAACGCGTCGGTCGGGCTGGGGACGTAGTCCTCGGGATGGGTCCATTTCAGGATCTGCCGGTAGTGCTCGTCCATCCAGGCGTCGAGACGCGTGAGGGATTTCACGGCGGCCGTCGTGTCGAGGTCCACGCCGAGGTGGCGCAGCCGGCCGAAGCCAGTCGTGATGTAGAGCGTGATGTAGTCGTTGCCGCGTCCGCCGGGGAACCACGGCCACGCGCCGTCGGGAAGCTGCATCTCGACGAGCTTGCGCAAGGTGCGCTCGCTCTCGTCGTCGAGCCGGTTCGCGTCGAAGAGCACGCCGACATTCTTGCGCGCCTGACTTTCGTTGTTGGCCTGGCGGAGCCAGGGCGTCTCTTCGAGCATCACGGATTTGAGGTCCTGGTTCTTTTCCAGCGGACTGTCGAGCGCGGGCGTGCCTTTCCACTGGTCGAACACGCGGCGGATTTTTGGGTCGCCATTGGCGATGCTGCGGGCCAGCGAGTTCGCGTAAAAACGATTGAATGTTTGCTCGGTGCACTCATGCGGATACTCCATCAGATAGGGCAGCGCCATCACCGCGTACCACGACGGGTTCGAGACCATCTGCACCACGAGATTCTGGTGGACGAGCGAACCGGACTTGCCGGACTTCGCCAGCTTCTCGAACTCGAACTTTTTCACCACCGCGCCGCCTGCCTGGCCGCGGATGGGCAGCGGGAGCGATTCGGTGACGAGGATGCGCCGCGCCAGCACGGGAAGGTAACCCTCTTCGCCGTCGGACAGCCGGCCGGTGGACGCGACGGCCTTGTAGGTGAGAAACGGCGCGCCGTCGGGCGCCTGGATGCGCCACGAGCAAGTGCGCGATTCCTTCGCGGGGATGTCGAAGGCGATCTCGGGCGTGACATTGGCCAGCAGCTTGTCGGCGCTCTGCCCGCTGTGAGCGTCGCTGAACGCGAGGCGCACCTTCCCCTCCTGCCGCGTGGCGGACTGGTTGGAGACCTTCACGGTGAACTCCAGCGCGTCGCCCTCGCGCAGGAAGCGCGGCGGGTTCGGCTGCACCATGAGGTCTTTCGCGGTGACACTCTTGCCTTCGAGGAAACCGGAGCGGCACGCCGCGTCGTGCGCAAAACCCATGAAGCGCCAGGTCGTCAGCGCCTCGGGCATGGTGAACTGCAATTTCACGACGCCATTAGAGTCAGCGAGGAGCTGTGGGAAGAAGAACGCCGTTTCATTGAGGTTCTTGCGCACGGAGACGTTTGCAAGATTCGGAGAAGCGCCCGCGTTCTGCCGATTGGCTCGGCCGGATTTGTCATCGCCATCCTTGCGTTTGGCCAATTCGAACTCGTCGCCAAGTGCGAGTTTAGCCTCGGCCGGAGGCATTATC
>CAZZAQ010000087.1:2972-10589 GCA_964652165.1 uncultured Bifidobacterium sp. | reverse complement strand
CAAGAATTATCTCTCCTACCGGGGAAACAATCCCCAGCCGCAACTCGCTTTTACGAAAGGCTACGGGGAATTTTTTGAGCGGGCCCAGAAGATCGTGAAACCCGCCGATCCCAACGGAATCATTGTGGGCGAGAATCCGAACGAGCACATGAATCAGTACGTGGACGCCACGTGGATTTTCGAAGGGGGCGACCTGGACGTCGAGCGGCTGGGGAGACTGCGATACAGCATGCCCTGGGCCACGATATCCGCGAAGGCTGTGGCCACCGATCCTGGGCACGCCAACCGGGCCTTCCTTCTCAACAGCCCGCTCGACATTTTCGATGATCTCGGTCGGTACCCGGATTACAAGAGCCATCTGCAGCGATTGCACGCCCTGAAAAAGGCTACGGCCCGCTACTTGTATGAGGGCGAGTTCTCCGACCAGGAGAGTTTTTCGCTGGAGCCTCCCAAAGCCGAGGGCATCATTGCCAGGTGCTACCGTGACCCCCAAGGGAGGTTTCTGGCGGTCGTCCTTGTGAATACCACAAGGAAGGCCCAGGAAATCGTCCTCAGACCGCAGGCGGCGTTCGCGGCAAAGAGGGCGCTGCGGTACCACCTCGATGGCCCTGTGGAGAGGGATGGGTTTTCCTCAGAGAGTCCCCTCAACATGGCTCCGTTCGATGTAAAGATCGTTGTCTTCGAAGACCCGTAAGAGGTCGATACCTTGAGAAACGCACTCCTGCTTCTGCTTCTCGTGCTGCCACTCCCCGCGCCCGCGGCGGATGGAATCCTGGAGAACGAATACGTGCGCCTGGAAGTGTCGGGCCAGGATGGATCCATCCTCCGCGTTCTCCATAAGAGCAGCCAGACCGAATTTGTTGGCGACCCGAAACGGGCCAGGCTGTTTCGCCTGATGATTCCCCAGCGGGACTACCTGAGCCGGCGGATTGAGTCCCGGGACCAGGACGTGGAGCCGATTGAGGTTGTGGATGGCACGATGACCCTGCGGTTCCGCAACCTCCAGGTATCTCGCCAAAAGTACATTTTCCAGGTGGGCGTGAAGGAGGTACCCGAGCCCCGGCTTCCCATCGATGTAACGGTGAAATTCCGCCTCGACGGGGAGCACATCGTTGGCACCGTCCTGGTGGAGAACCAGAGCCTCGAGTTGATCACGGACGTGATCTTTCCCTGGATCAGTGGGTTGCATCCCACCTTGGACGGGCAGGCTGCCAATGTTGTCCTCCCCTCGCTGTCGGCCAAGCTCTTCACCCAGGTGCCCAACTTCCTCATCGGAGAGCGAGGCCAGCGGTATCCATCCTTACTTGCTACCTCCTGGATGAGTTACGAAGTCCCAGGCAAAAGCCTTGGCCTGGAGGTGCGCTCCGGTCCCGAGACGCAAGATGCGCTGCTGGCCATGAGTCCCCATGGGATCGCCGAGAACAGCCCGAGTTACTGGGAACAACCGGCCTTTCCCTACATCGCCTGGAATTTCTACCCCCACATCGCAGGGCAAAGCAGCTGGAAGTCCCCTGAGGCAGTCCTCCATGTCCATGTCTCTGGATGGCAAACCATGGCCGGCGAGCACCGCGAGTGGTATCGCGAACACTTTAGCCCCAAGTCTGCCGGTGTCTTCAAGGACGAGATCGGCTTCGCTACTTACCGGCTGAAAACGCAGGATGACACCATTAACTGGACTTACGACCAGATCCCCAGACTGGCAGAGCAAGCGGGATCGGCGGGATTCCGACATGTTGTGATCAACGGCTGGCGGGAGCGGGAAAGTCCCGCCAATGAATCGCCTTTCGCCGAGGTTGCGGACCCGCGTCTCGGGGGCGGCAACGCGCTCAAGCGGGTGACAGCCAGCCTTCACGCGCAGGGCATGGAGTTGATCTTTGCGTTCCATCCCACTCTGATCAATACGGCGTCCGAGAAATACAGGGAGCAAGCGTTCCGCTGGACGGTGAAGAGCCGTAGGCAGGCCAACCAGATTCCCGCCTCTCATACTTTTTTTACTGCCGACTACCCTTATCAGGATCATGCTAGCCATTACTGGGCTCCGATCGATCCCTCAACCCAGGCCACGGATCACCTGCTCGAGACGGCGAGGCGGATGAAGGAGGAATACGGCTTCCGAAACCTCTTCTTGAGGGGCGTGGGCCTGCAGTCGTTTCTGTCCTACAACCACGAAAGCGCGGTTCTTCCCCAGATGGCGTACGTTGCGGGCTACCGCAAATTCCTGGGAGGGCTGCAGAAAGTCTTTCCCGGTTTTCTGATGATGGAAGGTCTGAACGACCTCGTGAACCCCTACTCGAGTGCCGGATACACGTGGGCTCAGGATGAGAAGAGCGAGATCCTGGCACTGAGCATCCCCTGGACGCCCTTCTCCACCGATGTGGAAGCCCTGGAATACGAAAAGGCAAACGCGGCGTTTGCCCGCAAGATCCTCATCAACCTGGTAGTGGACGGCGGTGATGGGACCGTCGGCCGCTATCCTGAGTTCGCGCAGCATCTGAAGCGCCTGCAGGAACTGAAGAAGGCGACGATCCCGTATTACGCCGATGCAGAATTCCGAGGTCACGAGGGCCTGCGGGGATTCAAGGTGGATCCTGCACAGATGGTTTCCGTCTTCCGCAACCATCCACCGGCCAGACCGGCATCGTGATGGCCAATCTCGCCAGCGACAAGAAGGAACTCCCGCTTCAGCTCTCCAATCCGCCGGCGGGGAAGAAGGGGCGCCTGGTGCGTCTTGACGGACAGGGAGAGGATCTCGATCTATCGAATATCCGCATCCAATTGACGCCCAACGAAGTCGCGGTGCTGTGCATTGATTCTGAGTAAGTGGAGAGCAGATGAAAATCCAGAAAGTCGATGCCTTTATCCTTCACGTCCCCATGGGGCGGACCGTGGCCGATTCCTTCAACAAGACCGATCACGTTGGTTTCACCGGGGCACGCTTGTTCACCGACGACGGGTTGGTGGGCGTCGGCTTTACCACCACGCTGGCCGCAGGCGACGACCTGATCCGAACCGCCATCGAGCGCTACTACGCGCCGATACTTCTGGGGCGTGACCCTTTCGACGTGAAGAAAATCTGGCACGATCTCTACTGGTCTCCGCTGCACTGGGTGGGCCGTCAGGGCATCACCACCATGGCCATGGCGGCGGTGGATATCGCCTTGTGGGACCTGATGGCAAAGGCGGTGGAGAAGCCGCTTTGGAAGCTGCTGGGGGCCGCCAAGGGACCCAAGATTCGAACCTACAACACCGATGGCGGCTGGCTCAATAAGACCGAGCAGGAACTGGTCGACAGCATGAAGCAGATCATCGACCAGGGTTGGACCGGGGTGAAGATGAAAGTCGGCAAGCCGGATCCCAAAGAGGATTACAAGCGGGTGCGGCGCGTGCGGCAGGCCATTGGTGACGACGTCGATCTCATGGTGGACGTGAACCAGACCTGGGACCTGAACACCGCCATGGTCTGGGGAAAACGCCTGGAGGAATTTCGCATCGGCTGGCTGGAGGAGCCGTTTCACCCGGAAGACATCCGCGCCCATCGCATCCTGGCCCGGGAACTGAACACGCCCATCGCTCTGGGGGAGCACATCTATACCCGTTTTGCCTTCCGCGATTATCTGCAGCAGGAGGCGGTGGAAGTCCTGCAGGCAGACGTCACGCGCCTCGGCGGCGTGACCGAGTGGCTGCAGGTGGCCAATTTGGCGGAGGCATTCAATTGCCCCGTGGTTCCTCACACGGCCGACGCTGGCTTGGTCCACCAGCACCTGGTGGCCGCGACTTCGAACTCGCCCATGCAGGAGTACGTGCCTTTGGGCAAGAACCTGTTCGCCGAGCCGGTGGAGATCCACGAAGGGTATCTCACCCTGCCCGAGACGCCCGGGGCCTCCACCGGTTTCATTCCCGAGTTGTTCGATAAGTACCGCATCGCCTGAGCTCACCGTGTACGTGCCTGAGACATATTCCGCCGCGCTGGTGTTAATGATCATCTCCATGGTGTGTTGGGGATCCTGGCCCAACTTTCTCAAAGGCCTTCCCGGATGGAGGCTCGAGTACTTCTACTTCGACTATTCGCTCGGATTTGTGCTTGCAGTGGTTGTGTTTGGCATGACCTTGGGCTCAACCGGGGCCGACGGCGAACCGGCTTTTTTCAGTCGTTTGTGGAACGCGAGCCACCACGAGATCCTGTTGGCCCTGGTGGGAGGCTTTCTCTGGAATCTCGGCAACATACTTCTGCTGAACAGCATCATGATGGCCGGGCTGGCGGTTGCGTTCCCTGTGGCGGCGGTTCCTGCAATCGTCATCGGCATCGGAACCAGCTATTACCTGCAACCCATCGGAAACCCGCTGGTACTCACGCTCAGCGTGGTTCTGCTGCTCGTGGCCGGGCAGGTGACCGCCGCCGCGTATCGGCGCCTGAACCCGTCCACGGGATCTGGCAAGCGGAAAGGAATCGGAACGGCGCTCGCTTCCGGGTTGTTGATCGGGACATTCCCGCCCTTTGTGACGGCCGCCATGAGCGGTGCAAGGGCGCTTGATTCTTACACCGTTTCCATGACGTTCATGTTGGGAGCCCTGGTGGCAAGCGTGATTCTGCTGCCTCTCTTCATCAAGTACCCCTTGATCGGAGAAGCCGGCACGCTCAGCGGATACCTTGACGGCAAGGCTGCTACCCATGCATTGGGACTACTGGCGGGATTCGTGTGGTGCGGTGGGACGGTGTTTAACTTCATCTCCGCGGGAATGGTAGGAATCGCCATCAGTGTGGGCATCGGCAGCGGGGCGCCCGCAGTTGGCGCTCTTTGGGGCATCCTGGTCTGGAAGGAATTCAAGGGCAGTTCAACGGACGCCAGGATGTTGATTGGCCTTGCTGTAGCTTTATATGTTGTGGGTGTCACGTCGATGGCTGTGGCCTACACAGCCCGATGATGCGGATGCCGGTGTCCACGATGCTGCATTGTGTCGCCCGCTTCTGGAGCTTGTCATGACTTCCTGGCAAAGAGGCAAAGGCTGGGGTTGGATCTGGGGCGCAGAAGACGAGATTGGCGCGCTCAACGCGATGACAGCTCAGAGCGTCCGCGCGGCGCTGAGTGTGGTTCGGCGGGGAGAAGTTGCCGACTTGGGTGTCATGGTGGACCGTAGCTCTTTCCGCTGGGCCGGCCATGCACCCACGGAAGTGATGAGCTATCGCACGCCCCATGGAGAACGTGCCGTGGGTGACGACGTACCCGGAGCCAACGACCCTCGGTGGCACAGTACCGTGGTCTTCACTTGCGACAACGTTGGAACCCACCTGGATGGTTTGGCCCACATCACAGTGGGGAAAGGTGATGAGACGCACTGGTACAACGGCTTCAAGGAAAACCGCCATGGCTCCGACTTCGGCGTCCTTAAAGGTGGCGCCGATAGATTCCCGCCCATTGTGGCCCGCGGTGTCCTGATAGACGTGGCGGCGTGGAAAAAGGTCGATGCCCTACCAGCCAACTATGCGATCAGCTCCGATGACATTCAGCAGACATTGGCGTGGGAGCAGGTTGAGCTTCGCCACGGAGACGTGATTCTGCTACGCACTGGTACTGGCAGGTTCTGGGGCGAGTGCGGTGCGGATCACCAGGCGATCGCCCGGTCCGATACTGCCGGGATCAACTTGAAAAGCGCCAAGTGGATGGTAGAAGGATACGGGCCTATTCTCATCGGTTCTGATACGTCAACCGTCGAGGTCGTCCCTTACGAAGAAAGTGTGCATGTGTACTTGCTGGTAGAGCAGGGAGTTCCCATGGGAGAACTACACTATCTCGAGCAGCTCTCGAGCGGGCGAATCTACGAGTTCCTGTATGTGGCGACCACGAACAAGATCAAAGGAATGGCGGCCGGCGTGGCCATGCGGCCTATCGCGATATATTAGTTCAGCCCGCCTGAATAGCGGCTGTGAGGTACGCGTGCGGAAATGAAGGCGACCAGCAAATATCCCGTCAAGTCCCTGGTCAAGAGCCTGCTCATCCTGGAGCACCTGGGCACCGTGGAGAACGGGAGCACTTTGGGTAAGATCAGTACGACCCTGTGCATCGGCAAGAGCACGGTCCATCGGCTCCTCGCCACGCTGAAGGACCATGATTTTGTGTGGCTGGATCCACAATCCTCTCGCTACATGTTGGGCGCGCGAATCCTGCAGCTCAGCCAGAATGTCGCGATGAGTTGGGGAGAGCCGATCCTTGCGCGACTCGCAGAAGCGACGGGAGAAACGTGCAATCTGGCAGTGTTGGAAGGCACGGAAGTACGCTACGTCGTCATCAAAGAATCCAAGAATCCGTTACGCATGAGTGGGCAGTCCGGCAGGAAATTACCCGCCCACTGTACCGCGCTGGGAAAGGCTTTGCTGTCGGATCTTTCACGAAAAGAGATCCTGCACCTCTATGGAAAGAAGCAGAGGCTTGAGACTCCAACGCCAAACAGTATTTCTATGGTCTCGGAATTGTGCGATTACCTTGAAAGGACTCGACCGGCAGGAGTCTTTGTCGATAGCGAAGAAATGTTTTCCGGTGTGATTTGCCTGGCGGCACCGATCCGAAATCGTCACGGCAAGATTATTGCGGCAGTGAGTATTTCCTTTCCCAAGCAGCGGGTGGATTCTTCGCAAATTGGGGACTTCAGGTCGTTGCTTCTGGACTACGCCAAAGAGCTCTCTCATCAACTGCGACATCATGCTGCCACGGCCGTAAGGGAAAAGGCATGAGCCATTTAGGAGGCAACCAGCCATCGATCCGACTGGCTCGAAATTCCCTCAGGAAACGGCTCCGTTCGCAGGAATGCGTGATCGGGACCTTCCTGGAAATCGCCTCGCCGGCAGTGGTTGAGTTGCTTGGACTGGCCGGGTTTGATTTCCTGGTCGTCGATCGGGAGCACGGCCCCATCGACCTCAAGGACACCGAGCAGCTGATACGGGCGGGTTCGTCAACCGGGATCAGCGTTGTGGTTCGGGCTCCACGCTGCGAGCCAACGGAGATTTCGCAGCCGCTCGATATGGGCGCCGCCGGGATCCAGGTTCCGCAGGTGGAAACGGCTGAGGTGGCCAAGGCCGTCGTGGCGGCCAGCAAGTACTATCCGCTCGGCGCTCGCGGGCTCCAGCCCTACGTGCGCTCAGCCAGCTATCGCGCGTACCCTACCGCGGACTACCTTGAGGCCGCCAACGACGACACGCTGGTGGTCGTCCACGTAGAAGGCGAAAGAGGCGTGGCCAACCTGGATTCCATTGTGCAAGTCGAGGGCCTGGATGTGGTGTTCATTGGCCCTTACGATCTGTCTCAGTCCTTGGGAATTCCGGGCCAGGTGAATGATGCTCGCGTCCGAAGCGCGATGCTGGAGGCCTGCCGGGTGGCCAAGCGCCACGGGAAGTGGGTGGGGACCTATTCGGACGACGTCGAGACCGCACTGACTTACCGCGACATAGGTGTTTCCTACCTGACCATCAGTATTGATGCCAACATCTTCCTGACCTCTGCCCGATCCCTCATCTCCAAAGTGAAGAGCAGTCGCCCTCAGGGCTAAATGAACCGCGAGAATCCTCTTGACAGTGCCAAGCGCGAATTCTAGGATGCCTATCCTGTATTGCGTGACGTAGTTCTG
>CAZZAQ010000087.1:0-2962 GCA_964652165.1 uncultured Bifidobacterium sp. | reverse complement strand
CCCCGGGCGGTTACTCGTCCCAGGACACCCCATGGGGCTATCTGGGTCGCAGGTGTCCTTCGCAAAGCCGCTAGCGCCGGGTGGGTTGAGTAGCAGCATCTGAGTCGCCGAATGAGCTCAGGGTTTGCATGAGGAGGATGCAATGTCATTCACTTTTCGCTTTGAAGACATTCAGAACTTCATGGAGGCGATGGGCATTCCTGGCCATGATGCTTACGACCTTCCCACGTCGCAGGGCCGCTTTCCGGACGGCGTCTGGTACCGCAATGAGATATCCAGCATTGAGCGCCCATCGACCATGCGCGCCATGCAGGACGAGGCACGCAAATATAAGGTACGCGTGCACCGCGTGATCGCGGTGACCATGGGCGCGACCCTGCTGACGATGGACGAGCTAAAGGAGATGGCACGCCTGGCGAACGGCGAGGGAATTGAACTGGTGGTGCTGCCCGGCCCGCGGGTCATGTGGGATATCGGCAGAATGTCCTCTACGCCCGAAGGCGCTTACAGTGGCATACGGATTCGTGGTTCGGATTACCTAAGCTACACCTTAGCCGATATGTTCCGTTCTATGGAAGCCGGTATTCGCGGCTTCCTGGTCTGGGACGAGGGTCTCTTGATGGTTTTGTACGCCATGCGGGAAAAAGGACTCATCCCTCGAGACACTTTTTTCAAGGTGTCAGTGTTCACCGGGCATGCGAATCCAGCCGGCGCCAAGGTGATTCAGAACCTGGGAGCTGACACCATCAACCCGCTGCCCGACCTCACGCTGCCGATGCTGGCCGCCATTCGCAAGGCCATCACCATCCCCATGGACCTGCACATCTCCATCTTCGACTCCCAGGGCGGCTGGTATCGGGTGTGGGAAGTCCCGGAGATTTGCCGGCTGTGCGCTCCCTGCTACCTGAAGCAGGAGCCGGGGCGGTCCGTGGCCGACCTCTGCAAACCCTGGACCAGCGAAACCGCACTGGCGGACCTCGCACGGCAAAAAGTCCGCAATATTCAGATCATGGAGGAGCTCATCCAGCGACTGCAACCGGAGATTTTTTCTGCCTCCGCCAAGCCGCCGGTTGCGGAAGTAGCGGCGGCCAGCGCCGGAAAACGCTGAGACGGCACGTAGCATCTTGCGCGACCCGGTCTTGTGCGAGGCGTAGCTCGTGGTCCCTCAGCCCCTCAAGACCGCGGCATCATTGCCCGGAGGAGGACCGATGAAGAGCTGGCATGTGTTGCTCGCCCTGCTGGTGGCCCTCCTTGCCCAGCCGCTACGGGCACAGGAACGCGAAGCGCCGCCACCCCCGAAGGCTGGCATTCTTGATGACCTTTACCTGCTCAAGGACACCAAGACGCGCCGCATTTCCTCGCACGAGGCGAACGGCGCCAATTTCGACTGGGTGATGCTCGCGCCCGGTGAGACCAAGACCCTGGCAGAGATTTCGGGATCGGGAGTCATCCGCCGCTTCTACCTGGCCCCCCTGGCGGCCGATCGCATGCGCTACCGCAAGCTGGTTCTGCGCATGTACTGGGACGGCGCCAAGGAGCCCTGCGTCGAAGTACCTCTGGGAGACCTGTTCGGTTCGGGTTTGGGCACGCTGCGCTACTTCCGATCGCTGGTCATCAACGTGAATCAGGGCCGCAGCAGTTGGGACTTCGACGGCATGGTTTCCTATTTCCCTATGCCGTTCGAAAAAGGGGCACGCATCACCCTGGAGAACGACGGTGGCGTGGAAGAATTTCGCATCTGGTATCACGTGGACTACGAGCAGTACGAAGCCGACTCGCTCCCGCCGAATGCTGGCCGCTTTCATGCCCACTGGCGCCGCGAGGCCATGACGTCGGTGGCGGCCGGAAAGCGCAAGAACACAACATTAGGGAATGCCCGAGATGCGAACGTGGACGGTAGCGAGAACTACGTGATCCTCGATACCCTCGGGCAGGGAAGCTTTCTCGGCTTTTTTCTCACCATCGATAATATTTCCGGCACCCGCAAGCCGGGTGCTCCCTACGATCCCCTGAATCACTGGTACGGCGAAGGCGATGACATGATCTTCGTCGATGGTGAGAAGTGGCCTCCTACCTACTCCGGAACCGGAACGGAAGAGATTTTCAACGCCGGTTGCTGCCCTACCACCGAGTTTGCGGGCCCGTACACTGGCTACTACCTGATTGAAAACCTAAACGGCGATTGGGGCGGCAAGAATCAGATGTACCGCTTCCTGATCCACGATCCCGTACACTTCCAAAAGTCCATTCGAGTGACCCTCGAGCATGGACACGACAACAACTTCGAGAACGACTACACCACCACCGCCTTCTGGTATCAGAGGGACCCCCACGGAACTTTTCCGCCGATGCCCTCGGCTGCAGAGCGCCTGCCCTACTGGCCCGCAGGAGTCTCCGAGGCCTTCGCAAAGGAGATGAAAGTTGGCCAGCGCATGGCCGCGCTGATGCGTGAACAAAAGCTGAAGCTCACCCCGGAGGAATTCGAGCAACTGCAGCAGATGGCCGACCGCCGCAACAACGCATTCCGCGCTCTGCGGTATCAAGACTTTATTCAAGAGGTGAACCTGCTGGAGTCGTTTCTCGAACAACGCCTTCCCCAGAGCCCTGCGTCGAACTCGGGAGGCAAGTAGTCCGCTGACCGCGGACTGACAGTTTCTATGGCGGACACTTATCGGAATTACATCAACGGCGAATGGCGCGACAGCGCTTCCCAGCGAACCTTTGCCAACATCAACCCGGCGGACACCGCTCAGGTGGTCGGCCATTTTCAGGATTCGAATGAGCAGGACGTCCGCGCCGCTTGTGAGTCTGCCGCCTCAGCCGGGAGCCGATGGGCTGCCACCCCCGCACCGCGCCGCGGCGAGTTTCTCTTCAAGGCCGCGGAATTGCTGGAAAGCCGTTTGGCAAAGTTGGGCGAGGAAATGACGCGCGAGGAGGGCAAGACGCTGCCCGAGGCTAAGGC
>CAZZAQ010000086.1:1898-10639 GCA_964652165.1 uncultured Bifidobacterium sp. | reverse complement strand
TTTGCGGGCTGGCTGTTGGCTGCATTGCCACGGCGCCGGCCCAGGTTTTTGAGCCTCAGGGCGGGGAATCTCCGGTGACCGGGGAATTGCCGGGCGACCAGGTGTTCCCGGCGCTGTGTCTCTGTCCAGGGGGCGGCTACGCGGTGTGGCAGGACTCGAAGATTGACCTGCGCGGGCAGGGCATCGCGGCGATCAAACTCGATGGCGCGCTGCGCCGCACAGGCGAGCCGTTCGTGATTAGCCAGCGCCGCGCGGGCCATCAAGAGCGTCCCAGCGCCGCGCTTCTCACGGGCGGCGGCGCCGTGTTCGTCTGGCAGGGCGGCGATCACAGTTCGCCGAACATCTTTGCGCGCTTCGCTCGGGCGGACGGAGGATTTCTCGCCGGCGACATTCAGGTGAACCCGCCCCTGCGCACCGTCAAGTCCAACCACGTCGTTCAAGTCTATGGGTACAAGAATAACAAACTTCGCAACCTCCGGTTTCGCCTATCGGAATCGGCGCGCATCTACCGCGATCGCAATCAGGGGGCGACGGTTGCGGCGCTGCCGGACGGTGGCGCGATGGTGACCTACGCGGGGTGGCGACGGCTGCACACGAACTGGATGCAAATCGTGACCGTCGAGAGGTACTCGCGCGGCCGATATTACACCAATGATCTGCAGCAGAAGTTCGGCGCGAGCCAGGACTGGATGCTCGACGTGTTTTTCCAACGCTTCAGTGCCGACGGCAGGAAGGTCGGCGGCGAAGTGCTCGTCAACCAGTTTGCAAGATACAATCAGCGCAACCCTTCCGCGGCCGTGCTGCAGGATGGCACGTTCGTCGTGGTGTGGGTGTCGGAGACGTATGTTTCTCCACTCCCGACAAGTTCCGGCGCGGTGCAGGTCGACATCATGGCGCGGCTGTTCAGTCCGTCGGGCGAACCGCTCGGCGACGAGTTCACAGTGAATTCCGCCCTGCGTTCCAGCGCGTCGCCGTCCGTGAGCGCAATGAGCGACGGCCGTTTCACCGTGGTTTGGGCTGGACGCGACGGGGTGCGGACCAACGGGTGGGACATTTACGCGCGGGTCTTCAGCCCGGGCGGGGCGCCGCAGTCCGAAGCCTTTCGAGTCAACACCCACACCTATGGCGATCAGTTTGGGCCGCGCATCGGTTCGGTGGGTGTGAATCAGCTCGTCGTCTGGTCAAGCCTCGGACAGGACAAGGACCAGGGCCGGCTGCTGACGCGAATCGATCCGGATGGAAGCGTCAACACGATCCGCACCGGCCTGAGCGGCTCCTGGCAGAGTGTTTATGGACGGTTGCTGTCGGATGGAGCGCCTGCCGCGGCGGAATTTCGGGTCAACACGACGCTCGGCAAGCAGTTGCACCCGGAGGTGGGCGCGGACAGCGCCGGTCGTTTCCTGGCGGCGTGGTCCAGCTTCAGCGTCGGCAGCGGTTTCGATTTGTACAGCCAGTCGTTCAACACCACGCCATTGCCCGGCTCGACGAACGACGTCGCCGCGTTACGGGCTGTGGCCGGCGCCAACGACAGCGCCGGCGGCGCCAGTGGAACCGGTGGCGCCAACGCGGGTCTGGCCTCCGTTGGCGGCGGCATTCCCTCCGGGGCCGCGAGATGGGGCGTGAGCCTGACCGGCCCGCTGAGCAAGCTGCGCCTGAATTGGAGCACCGAAGCGGGCGCCCGTTACCAGGTGCAGACCTCGTCCGACCTGCGGCACTGGACGGACCTCGCCGCTCCGCGCAGCGGCACGGGCGCGGCCGATTCGTTGGGCGTCGATGCGAACGGCGCGTCAGGATTCTTTCGTGTGTTGAAGCTGCCTTGAGAAGAATGGCTATGATGCGACTGACACAGAAATTATTGGCGCTGGCGCTTCTGGTGGGGATGGCGCGCAGCGCAAGAGGTTTTTCATTGCTTGGACAGTACAAGGGCGCCCCTCCTTGGCAAATTAGCGCTATTGGCTACAATTTGCCCGGCGACATTGGGGGTCCGCAGCTCGGCAACGAAGGCTACCGTTGGAACATTCCCACGATTCATTACGCGTACGACTACTCCTTCATCACTTACTTCGGCAAGCCTGGCATGGCGGCCGTCGATGCGGCGCTGAAGCTCTTTACCGACCTTGGCAGCTTAAGCTCCATCACCAATGACGGGTTTTCCCTCTTTCTCCGCGGCGAACCGATCCCGACGGACGTGAAAGGGCCGCAGAACTTCAGCTTCGCCGAGGCGGGGCTGATCGATCTGAAGTCTTTTGCGATGCAGACCGTCATGGAGGAGTTGGGCTTTGCTCAGCCGACTCGCTACAGTTGGACGTTGCGTGGCCGGTTCGTCGAGACCATCGGCGGCGTGACTTTCACCAACTACTCGGTAATCAAGCTCAACTACGACCCGGTCACCTTGCAGCCTTCCAGCTACGTGAACAGCCAGTTGTACGACTACGAAGTGGTCGAGCCAATCATGATCCGGAATCTCACTTACGCGGATGCTATCGAAGTGCCGGTCAGCCCGCCGTTTCCCTACGCGTTCTCCGCCGTCGCGGATTTTGCGCTGGGTCCTGGTGAGTATTTCTTCGGCCTTTCCCAGGATGACGTCGGTGGATTGAAGTTCCTCTACAACAAAAACAACTATGCCGTGGAGTCACTGGTCAGCAACATCACCGGCAGTGTCCTGAGCAGTTCGCCTTGGGCCCCGTACGTCGGCACGAACGTCACCACGACCAACGTGTTCGGCACCAACTTTGTCAGCAATATCATCGTGACGGGCCTCCGGCCGGGCGTCAACAAGCTGGCGTTCAAGAAGGTGAAATACGATTCCTTGCTCTCCCAGCTCTTTGTGCCGGTGACCAGCCGTTACACCGACACCGTCATTACCAACTCGCGTGCCGTTCGCCAGTCATTGCAGCGGGGCCTGACGCAGCCGGACCTCCTTTTCACTGCCGAAGATAACGGCCTGATCGTCAATCTGGTCCCTTGGCTTTGGGCGCGCACGGTGACGGATATCTGGCAGAATAACGATGCGCTCAATGGCCGTGACCTTGCAACGGGCGACGCGTTCGGCGGTCCCGGCGTCATCACCCCTCAGATTATCATCCGATTCAGCGACCAATTACCCTATTGGTTGAACAATTCGCCCGATTTCCTGACGGGCGGCGACGATCTTCCTGCCAGCGCCGTGTGGGGCTCGTTCGACGAAAACACCGAGGTGCCTGTGATCTACCCGTTGTGGCTGAATCTGACGCTGCAGGATTTGCAGCGGCTCGGGCAATAGAGCGAGGACCCGCTGCGAACACTCCGAGAGCTTTTACCGAGACTATGAAACGACTGTTGAGTCTGGGAATTCTGAGCGTGGCCGGGGCAATCGGCGCGGCCCCCGTGCCGATCTTCATCATCGACACGCCGACCACGCTGCCGGACGCGGGATTTCCCACCATCAATGCCCAGGCTTTCGTGAACCAGAGTTCGTTCACGGTGTCGGGTTTCAGCATCTTTTTCGGCGGCACATTTTTCAGCTTCACCGCGGGCAACCTGCCTTATGAGACTTTCAACACGCTGTACTACACCAACGAAGCCGCCGGCGTGATGAGCGGGTCGCCGGGCTTTCGGTTCCAGACCACGACCGGGCGCACGCGCCGGCCGGCCCTTTGGGTTGTCAACGAAGGCACGATTACGACGGGCAGCTATCTCGAGATCAAAGCCGACAATATCATCAGCACCGGACCGCTCGAGTCCAGCGGGGGCGGGTTGATCCGGCTCGTGGGCAAGAGCGCGGATTTGACGCGCACCCGGCTGCGCACAGGCCAGTCATTCTTCGGCGGATTTGGCGGCGGTTTCACCGACGACATGCGTCGGGAGTATATCAACGATGTCGGGGTCACCGACGCGTACTGGAGCATTGGGAGCAACGGCGTCTTCAGTGGCACCGGGCCGGCCACCCGATTGGCCGCCGCGAACTTCAACCTGCCCTCGCCCTCCACGCCCATCCACCAAAACCAGTATCTACTCGGGCGCCGGCTGGCGACCAACCGGCTGGCCTTGCCCAAGTTCTTCACTTTCAATACCAATTTCTTCTTCCCTCGAACCGACTTCGCCGCCTTCGCCTACACCAACACCGTGGATGGCACGGCGGCGATGGTCCAGGTCGTCTTCGTGCGCACCAACAGCGCCGACGGGCAGCTCTCGGCCGACGTGAGGTTTGTTCCGAGTTTCTCTGTCTTCGACGCGGAGGTAGACGGCCCCGCGGAGGTCATTGTCGAACTGAAGCGGTGGGATTTCGACCCCTCCCTGGATCTCAACATCACCAACGCGTTTTATCTGTCTGACAAGATGGCGATCCGGACGAACCTGAGCCTTTACCGGCAGGTCTTCCCGAACACGGGCACTCGCCGGCCCAGTACGTATGAGTTCTCGCTATCGCAGCCTTTTGAATGGTTCAGCGGACTGGCCAACAACACCACGTTCACCAACGGACTGCTGGATGTGGGGTATCTCTCCAACCGCGTGGAGATGCGCTACGCTGGCTACAGCGCCAATGTGTTCACCAACATTTTCAGCGTTCTGTCCAGCGGGTTTTCCTTCCTCTCGGGCGTGATCCGCCCGACGAACCTGCCGGGCCGCGTCGAAGTCTTCAGCGACCAGCTCAACCTGGACGCGACCCGCATCCGCAGCGAGTCAACGGTCCTCGTCAAGACCAAGGATATATTGGGCAACAAGCTGGCCCGGCTGGTGGATGCGCCGCTGGTGGGGTTTGACCTGACTTCCAAGCAACCTGAGTTGGTGATTTCGAATCTCGCCCTGACTGATGTGCGCCGGCTGTCGGGCACCGTGTGCGCCTGGAGCGGCCAATGGAAGAATTACCGGATCGATACCGTTACGAATGCGAACAACGTAACGACGGTGACGAATGAGATCAATTTCCACGTGCTCTTCGTCGATCACGCCTTCCAGAACGTGGTGCCGGTGAATGTGTTTGAATTCTCCGCCCACGCGACGAACCTGGTGATTGCCGACCGGGTGAACCTGTACCCGTCCGGCGGCACGTTCGCGTTCGGTGGGACGTTTGCGTTTGCCGACCCTGTGCGCAACCGCAAGTTGCTGATCGACGCGCAAAGCCTGGACGTGCGAGGGAGCCTCAGTTTTCCCTTCGGCTCAAGCTGGGCAAAATCCAACGTGCTGCAGGTGGTCAACTTTACCAACAGCGGCACGGTTTTTGTGCCCGGGTCCGCGAAGTACGGCACCGATCGTTCGGCGCCGTATAACTGCATCGTCAACTCGGGCACGATCACCGCGGCGTCGCAGTTGGTGCGCACGCGCAAGTTCGAGAACAGCGGCAGCTTTATCGCCAGCTCGGCGCTGGTCCAGATTGATGCGGTATCGGCCCGCATCGAAGGCCCGCCTATCGTCGTCGCGACGAATGTGTTTTCAGGCTTTTTCACAAACGTCTTCTTCACAAACGTCTTCTATTCCTCGTTTGGCGCCTACATCCAGAGCTTCAGCGATCTTCAGATCAAGGCCGGTGAGTTGAGTGTGTCCAATTCGTTGCTGTCCGCCGGGGGCATCGACCCCAGCGGCAGTTTCCTCTTCCCAGGGCGCCTGATCCTGAGTGTCACCAACCGCCTTGTGGATGCTGGACCGAGCGCCATCATGAACGTCATCCCGGGCTACCTGAGCGTGGTCGATGACGGGCCGTCCGCGCGCAACCTGTGGAGCGGCGCCGGCTTCGAGATGCGGAGAAAGCCGGCCACCGGCAACCTGCTGGGCACCTGGCTGAGCACGATTGTCCCGATTAACGCGCTGACTACTCACATCTGGCCGGCGCAGGATCGTGGCGCCGTGGCGGCGGGGTTCACCAATAACCTGGCGCTGGGCAAATTGACCGTCAACACCAGCACCAACAATGGCCGGGCCTATTTCCGCTCGGCCAGCGGACGGCAGGCGATGTACGTCGACTACATCGAGCTGTTCCACGACGCGACGAATTTCAACCGCACCATGGCGGTGGACCCGAATATGACGATCTACTTCGCCAACGCCAACGTGCCGGTCTCCAAGCTCAACGGCGCCGTCAACGGCCGTTTTCAGTGGGTGCCCACCTTTGCGGGGCCGCTCAGCACGACCAACCTTATCTATCCTTCGGGCGCCAGCTACCCATTCAACATCGCTCTCATTTCCAGCCTGGACATCGATTCCAACACTAACGGCATTCCCAACGCGCTGGATCCCTACCCCATAGACATTCCGGGCGAAACCGTTCCTCCCATCGCGTTCAGGTCGCTTCTAGCCGGCGAGACGACGGTCATTGCTCCACGTCTTTCACTGAGCCTTTCTGACAAGACTACGCCACCCCGGGCGATGCTTTCCTGGGATGCCCCGCCTTACTCTGAAAACACGGTGGAATTCAAAGATTCCTTCGGCGATCCGGGCTGGAGCGTGCTGACGAATTTTGTGAACGGCGCGACCACGGCGCCCGTGCAGATTTACGACCCGTCCACCAGCGGTGCCGCGCGGTTCTATCGGCTGCTGATCCACCCTTCGCCGGTCCGCTGAACGCGCGCCGGGCCCGGGGAGGATTCACACGCAGGACTGCGAGCCGCGGCGCGGGAATTCGGATCGATCAAGCCAGTGAAATTGAGTGCGAACATGAAAGCATCGAGCCAGCGGATGGCAGCCGTGAGCCTGGCGGGTGTGGTGTGTTTGGGCCTGTGGCTTTGGAGCAGCCAGCGCGGAGGCCCCGGCGGCACTTCGGCCGGGTTGGAGACCGCCGCCCAGCCTGTGCCTCAGGTGTCGTCTTCGGTCGCCACTGGAGGGGCGTTGGCCCATCTCCCGGATCGGTCGGATCGGTCGGATCGGCTGGGTCCCGTCGCGGCTTTCAACTCATGGGCGGAGAAATACACCCGCGCCTCCACAGCCGAAAAGGCGGCGCTTTTGGCAGAGGGCGCAAAGCTCGCCGCCGAACGGCGCGCGGAGATGCGCCGGCTCATCACGACGGATCCCAAAGCGGCCCTGGATGTGGCGCTTCCGTACCGCTTGCGCAAGCAACTGCCCGAATCGATCACCGCACAGCTTGAGCAACCCGTCAGCGGACGGGGCGACTTCAAAGTGATTCACTCGACCGGCCCGGCGCGTGGCGCAAGCGATGTGGCCGCGACTGAATACTGGGTCGCGTTGAACCGGAACTCTTATCGGGCTTACACCTACGGCAGCCGGCTCACACAACCTTCACGGGCGGGTCTGTTTTTGCACGGCATCGCGTTGGTCGAGCCGCCGGTGGACGGGGCCGCGAAGGGGGCGGAATCCCCTATCCTCGCGTTGAGCCCTGAGGCCGGACGCATTCTCGAGCCGGAGGAAGCGCGGGCCGCTGTGGCGGCGGGCCATGCGGCCGCTGAGGCGATCTGCGGCGCCACAGGCGCCAGTTCCCAGTCCCAGGGCGGGCAGGTGCTGTTGGAATTCGGTGAGAGGCTCTTCCCGTTCTGCCGGGCCGCGCACGCGGCGCAATTCAACCGCCATCTGACGCAGTTGCACAATGAGCCACAGCGCTGGAACGTGGGTGGGTTCACTCCGGCCAGCCACGCCACCGAAACGCTGCCCCCTCCGGGCCGCAGCCCGACCCAGGGCATCAAGAAGCTTCTCTACATGCGGGCGTTGTTCGCCGACGACCCGGTGCCTCCGCAGGATGAGGACGGCGCCCAGGCTACCGTCAAGGCGAACAACCAGTTTTTCTATGAAAACTCCTACGGCACCTTGAGCATCGAGACGACCCTCACGCCCTTGCTGCGCCTGCCGCAGGTCAGGAATTATTACGGCGAAATCGGGCCGATATTTCAGCAAATCCGAATATTTCCCGAGGCCGCGGCGGAGGCGGCAAAGCTCGGCTATTTCGTGAGCGATTATGATTTCGCCTACGTGCTGTTCAATCCGCTCCCGCAGGCCGGATACTTTGGCCGTTCGGACGGCCTCCTCAACGGTCAACCCGGCGCCCTGACCCACCAAATCGGCCACAACCTCGGACTTGCCGACGCCTACTCGTGGGATCCGAGCGGGCGGTTCCCATCCTGGCCGGTGCCGCCATTCTGGCCCGTGTTGCTCCCAGCGGATCCCGACAGCTACATCGGGCACGGAGACATCAATGCGCCGAACAATGGCCTGACGGCCCCGGCGCCGTTCCAGCCTTATGGCAACATCTACGACCTGATGGGCAGCGGGCCGGGACACTTCGGCGCGTTGTCCAAATGGGTCTTGAACTGGCTGCCGGACAATTACGTGAAGATGGCCAGAACCAGTACCACCAACCGCATCTACGCCTTTGACACGCCGCGAATCACCGAAGGGAGGTTTTACGCAGTGCGGACCCACAAGGATTTTCAACCGAACCCCCCCCCCGGTGGTCCGCTGGAACGTGAATACTGGGCGAGCTATCGGCAGGGTTTCCCAAACAGCCCGTGGGAATCCGGTGGCATCGAGCTGACCTGGAGCTACGGCGGCATCAATACGCTGCTCGATACCACGCCCGAGACCATCTACGCCAAGCAGGATGCGGCCGTGGTTGTCGGACGCACGTTCAGCGATCCGCCCGCTGAGCTGCATTTCACCCCCATCGCGCAGGGCGGTGGACCGGACCCCTCGGACAAGTGGATCGACCTGGTGGTGAATATCGGTCCGTTTCCCTTGAACCGTCCGCCAGTGATGTCCCTCCAGGCCAGTGCGCTGACGGTCACCAACGGCGCCACAGTCACTTTCACGGTGACAGCCCA
>CAZZAQ010000086.1:0-1822 GCA_964652165.1 uncultured Bifidobacterium sp. | reverse complement strand
TCGGACATGAAGGGCGGGCTGGTGAGTTCGTTCATGGTGGTCACGGTGGGCACGCCGTCCACCTTTACCATCAGCGGGCGGGTGATCGACATTTTCGGCAATCCGGTGGCGGGTGTGCGCGTGCACAACTCGGGCTTCTTTCCATCGCCCGACACGCCAGCCCTGCCCGACGGCGCGCAGTTTAACGCGACGGTGACGTCGCTCGGCACGTACCGCTACAGCTTCACCGATAGCCAGGGCTTTTACGCCATCGGCAACGTGACGCCGGGCATCTACACCAACCGCGCCTTCCGCTACGGATACAGAATTGACCCGTTCAACTTCGCCGATCCGCTGCCGCTGACCAACGGCAGCGCCAACAACGTGGACTTCCTCGCGAAGCCGATCACCCGTTTGCGCGTCGAACGGATCACCGACGCCACGGAGAACGGCGTTGACGCGGGCAGTTTCAACATCATTCGCGAGGGCGACTTGAGCGCCGAATTGCGGGTCCGCTACCACTTCAGCGGCCGGGCCTTGATCGGGACGGACTTCGTCCCGCCACCGGGCAACCTGTTCACGAACCCGATTACCATGGTGGTCACCACCAACGCCGTGGGCTTCATCACTATTCCCGGGGGCGAGGCTTCGACGAATCTGGACATCGTCGCCATCGACAATCCGGTCGGCTTCGGCCCGACCAGCGTCCGCCTGACGTTGATGCTGGCCCCGACCGATCTGCGCATCACCACGATGCTGACCAACGTGATTACGACCAATGGGACCATCCTCATCACGAACACGATGTTCATCAGTGTCACCAACGTCGTCCGCATCCCCGGCTGGGAAGTGCTCCAGGTGGGGCCCACGGCATCGAACTTCTGGTTCCAGACCGACCCCACCTACGTCCTCAGCCACGCCGAGGCGACTTTGAACATCCTGGATGACGATCCGCCCGGAACCCCGTTCGTGGCTGTGGTTGCCGCGCAGGTCAGGCTTTATCGCGAGACGGTGATCCCCGGCGATTCCGACGCCGTGGAAACGCGCCCGGACAATGCAATGCTCGCTTTCATCCGGCTCGGCGCTCCCATCGACACCGACCTGGTCGTCCACTACACCCTCAGTGGCGACGCCGACAACGGCGTTGATTTCCTGGCACTGCCAGGGACCGTCACCATTTCCGCCGGCGAGGATTTTGTCCTCGTGCCCGTCCGGGCGATCAACGACCTGTTCGTCGAAGGCAATGAAGAGCTGCGGGTCGTCGTCGAGCCGGACGCCAACTACAACGTCCTTCAGGACTTCGGCGAAGCCACTCTCGTGGTGGTCGAGGACGACTTGCCGCTGGTCAGCATCTACGCGGCGGACTCGACGGCCGGTACCAGCGCGGGCACGGCGGTCGTCACGGTGTCGCGCACGGGCGCCATCGACGAGGAATTGCTCGTGAATTATCTGGTCACCGGCACGGCCACCAGCGGGCAGGACTACCAGGTGTTGCCCGGCTCGGTGATCATCCCGGCCGGCCAGCTCACGGCGGACATCGTTATCACGCCCATCAACAACCCCACATCGGTCTGGCCCAAGACGGTGACGCTCCTGCTCTCGGACAGCCCCTCCTACAACATCTACAACAACAACTCGGCGACCATCACGATCGTGGACTTGCGGCTGCCCATGGTGACGCTGGAAACCGTCAACCCCACCGTCAATGAGATGGGCGGTGTGGGCGTCTTCACCGTCCGGCGCTCCGGGGCGCTGACCAACATGACCAACAGCCTGCTCGTGTATTTCGAGGTGGGCGGCACCGCCTGGGAAGGGACCGACTACGCGCCGATCGGCACCAACG
>CAZZAQ010000085.1:6453-10686 GCA_964652165.1 uncultured Bifidobacterium sp. | reverse complement strand
CGTGCTCACGTTCCCCTACGCGGAGACGTTCACCTACAGCGTGTCCGGCGGCGGCGTGGCGCTGGCGACCGGCATGGTCGTGGTGACGGTGGTGAATCGCGAAGGAATTCTCCCCGTCAACGACGATGTGTTCACGGTGATTGCCGGCGGCAGCAGCAGTTCGCTCGACGTGCTGGCCAACGATCGCATTGTGCCTGGCACCACGACGAACCTCGTGATCACTGGCGTCGAGACCAACGGCGTGAGCGGCCTCCTCTCCATCAACGCCAACGGCAACCGGCTGCTCTACACGCCGCCGGTGGGTTCGGTCAGCCATGTCGAGCCGGTGTTCCATTACTTCATCAGCGATGGCAGCGGCGGGACGGCGACCGGCGCGGTGATGGTCAGCGTGATGCAGATGGGCCTGAACGCGAACGACGACTTCTGCATCGTCGCGCGCAACAGCACGAACACGCTGTTCGTCCTGGCGAACGACAATGCGCTGCCCAACGTGGGCCAGAACCTCCTCATCACGACCATCGGCTTGAGCAACAACGTCCCGAACCACGGCGGCCTGGCCAGCCTCAGCCCGAACGGCAAGAGCCTCATTTACACGCCGTCGCCGGCCAATCTGACCGGCGAAGAGACGTTCACCTACGAGATCACCGATGGCACATTGGCGCGTGCCCAGGGCCGGGTGAAGGTGAAGATTCTGGATCGGCAGGGCGTGGTGAACGTCAACCCGGACACGTTCAGTGTCGTCCGCGACAGCACGAACAACCTGTTGCGCGTGCTGCGCAACGACAACATTCAGCCGGACACGCGCGAGCGGCTCACCCTCATCGCCGTGGGCGTGCCGACTCGCGGCGGAGCGTCGCGCATTGTCGGGAGCGCGCCCAACCAATCGGTCCTCTACAGCCCGCCGCTCGGGTTTGTGGGCGACGAAGACTTCACCTACTCGGTCGCCGACAATCGCGGCGGCACTGCGATCACGACGGTGCGCGTGCGCGTCGGCCACTTGATCGCGCCCGATGACCTTTTTACCGCCCTTTCGGAAAGCCAGGTCAATCACCTCGACGTGCTGGCCAACGACAAGCTGCTGCCTAATGTCACTCCCGTGCGTCCGATCCTGACGGTCGGTTCACCGAACCACGGCGGCACGGCGATTCCCAACACGGCGCGTGACGCTCTGCTCTACACTCCTGCACCCGGCTTCCGCGGGCTTGAGTCCTTCAGCTACCAGGTGGCCGATGACAGCGGCGGGATCGTCACCGCCCGGGCCACGGTGCGGGTGCTTCCAGCGGGTGGCGACCGTGACACGACCTCCGTGGCCATTACGGTCATCGGCGTGAACGATGTGCCGACGATTACCGGCACCACGGGCGGGTTGGGCATCACGGACAAGGAGATCATCCGGCCGTTCCTCGGCGTGACGATTGCCGACGTGGACGAATACGGTTTGCAGCCATTGACCGTCATCGTGAAATTGGATGACGCGGTGAAGGGCAAGCTCCGCAATGGCCGGGGCTTCGTTGAATCCCCTGCCGGCACCTACACGTTCCATGGCCCCGGGGCCGAGGCGACCACCTCGATTCGAAAGCTGGTCTTCGATCCGACGGACAATCGCATCACGGTGCCGGCGACGGAAATCACGCGCCTGACCATCTGCGTCGCGGACGGCTATGTGCCGACGCCGGTCATCGACGACGCGACCACGATTGCCGTCATCGCCACGAACGACCTGCCAATCATCAGCGGCACGGTCGCGCAGCAGACGGTGTATCATCGGGTCCCGATTCGCTTGTTCTCCTCGGTGGTCATCACGGAAGTGGACGATTTGACCGTGCAGAAGTTGGTCGTGAGGGTCACGATCGACAACCCGACCCATGGCTTCCTGAGTTCGATTGGCGCCTTCGTGGACCAGGGAGGCGGCATTTACCAGTTAGGAACGGCCGGGGCCGGAGTCACTGCCGCCGCGGCGACGGAGACATTGCGCGGAATGCAGTTTGTCCCCACGACCGGGGGCCGGGTGCAACCGGGGCAACCCTTCGAGACGACGGGTTTCACAATCAGCGTCGAGGATGGATTCGATCCTGCCGTCGTGGACAGCACCACCAGCGTCGTGGCGATTCATGAATTCGTGAACAAGCTGCTCGCCAGTGATGGCATCGGCAACGACTCGTTCGGCATGTCCGTGGCGGCGAACAACGACGTGGTAGTCGTAGGCGCGCCGCTGGCGGATCCAAGGGGCAATAGCTCGGGCGCGGTTTATGTTTACCTGCCGACGAACAATCCTTCGCTGCGCTGGGTGCAGGCGCAAAAGATTGTGCCTGCGGATGGCGCGGCCGGAGACGAGTTTGGCTCATCGGTCGCAGTGCAGAACGGCACACTCGTGATTGGCGCCAGGGCCGCCCGTGGAACGCAGATATCGGGCGCGGTTTACGTGTATTCACGCGGGGCCGGCGGCGTGTGGACCCAAACGAAAAAGATCCTCCCCGCCGACGGGCAGAATGGCGACGAGTTCGGCTTCTCCGTCAGCCTTGACGCCGACACACTGGCCGTCGGTTCGCGTCTGGACGATGACAGAGGGACCTCCTCCGGTTCGGCCTATCTCTTCGGACGCAACCAGGGCGGAACCGGGAACTGGGGGCTGCTGAAGAAGCTCGTGCCTGCGGATGGGGCCGCCGGCGATCAGTTCGGACAGGCAGTGAGCGTCAACGGTGATGTCGTGGCGGTGGGCGCCCAGTTGGATGCTCCGACCGGCTCGGCCTACCTCTTCGGGCGCAACTCGGGCGGGGCAAACAATTGGGGCCAGCTTCGGAAACTGCTCCCATCGGACGGCCTCGGGGGGGATGAGTTCGGCTGCTCGTTGAGTCTCGGGCCGGAGACGCTGGTCGTTGGCGCGCGGCGCCAGGATCAGATGGGCAACGACACGGGCGCGGCGTATGTGTTCGCGCGCGATCAGGGCGGCGCGGGCAACTGGGGTGAGCTTCGCAAATTGGTCGCCCCGGACAGCTTGAACAACGATCAGTTCGGCAACTCGGTTTCCTTGAGCCGCGACAAGATCGTCGTGGGCATGCCCTTCTCAGGAGTGGACAACCAAAGCAAGTTTGGCTCGGCCTACGCCTTCGCCCGCAACCAGGGCGGCACGAACAACTGGGGCTTGCTGCAAAAGCTCGAACGAACCGATCCGGGCAATAACGACCAGTTCGGCATCGCCGTGGCGGTGGGCCAGGACACTGTCGTGGTGGGCGTGAACATGGATGATGACCTCGGCGTCGACTCGGGTTCAGCCTACGTGTACCGACTGAAGTATAACAATCGGCCTCAACTGGGCGCACCCATACCGGACCAACTGACAACCTTGGGCGCCAGTTTCAATTTTGCGATACCGCCCGGCGCGTTCGGCGAGCCGGATGTGAACGACTCGTTCTCCATCACCGCTGCCTTCGGCGGAACAGGACCCGTACCGACCTGGTTGAGCTTCAATCCTGTTACGGCGACTTTCGCCGGAATTCCGAACGCCGCCGGGATCCACACCATCCTGGTGACTGCGACCGACGAAGATGGTTTCAGCGTCACGAATTCCTTCAACATCGTTGTGGTGTCCGGCGCCGCGGGGACCATCACTTCCCTGGAGATGTGGCGGCTGGAGCATTTCGGCGCCGCCGCGGTCAGCAACCCCGCATTGGAGGCCAGCGTGTGGGGCGATGCCGCCGACCCCGATCACGACGGCCTGACGAACCGGGAGGAATACTACTTCGGACTGGATCCCACCCAGCCCTTTGGTGGCGCGGCCTCGGTCCTCTCGATCTCTAAGGGAATCATTCCCGGCCGCGTGGTCCTGCACTACCCCCGCCGCACCAACGATCCACGGCTCAGCTATTGCCTGGAGGACTCCACTGACCTCATCCACTGGAGCGACATGGGCGCTCTGGTTGTGGGGGAATCCGTAGTGGCCCTGGATTCAGGGTTGGAATCCGTGCGGCTCGAATTGAGTGTCCTTCCTGGCCCGGAGACTCACCAATTCTTCCGGATCAAAGTAATGCCATAGGTGAACACCGGCTTCCTTGGCTTCGCATGGGCGCCAGGCTTCAGTCCTCTGCGATGCAATAGAGGTGTCCATCGGTACGAAGGAAAATCTGGCCGGTGGAAATGGCCGGCGTCGCGTTGCTGCGTTCTCCCAGATCATTCATGGCCAGGACCTCGAGTTTCTCCGCGTTGGGCCGAAACACGGTGGTGACGCCTCTGCGG
>CAZZAQ010000085.1:5717-6443 GCA_964652165.1 uncultured Bifidobacterium sp. | reverse complement strand
AACATACAACCGCCCGTCAGCCATGACGACCGAACCCCAGCTTTCGCCTCCCTCGAGCCGTTCGGTCCACAAGATTTTTCCAGTCTGGCATTCCATGCATTGTGCGGTCCCTGGCCCGGCGCTGACGATGTACACCCGTCCATCGACGACCACGCCTGAACCAATCCGCTGCGGCTGCTTCGCCAGCCAGAGCCGGTTCGTGGCTGTCACGTCGCCGGACCCTCTCAGCTGGAAGCCCATCGTCGGTCCGTTCACCCAGCCGGTGAACGCAACGCCGATGCCGCCCGAGACCAGCGGCGAGGCATAGACCAGATCCACTTTTTCGTCCCCCAGTCCCGCGCAGTGCCACAGGAGGGAGCCGGTCTCCGGGTCGCAGGCGATCACCCGCGTCGGCAGGCTGCAGAGGATTTGCTCCTTGCCAGCGACGTTGATCACGATTGGCGTACTCCAGGAGCCAACCATCCGTTTGTCCGTGGCGTCCAAACCACCCGGCTCATCGTGCTTCCAGCGAATGTCACCGGTCTTCAGTTCCAACGCGACCAGAAAGGTCCGTGCGCCTGGACCGAAGTTCAATATCACCTTTCCGCGATGGACGATGGGCGAGGAGGCGTAGCCCCACTCATGCCGCACGGCTCCCAAATCCTTTTCCCAAACCTTCGAGCCGTCGAAGCGGTAGCAAAAAACTCCGGCCGAGCCGTGCCAGACGACGACCTGCGCGCCGTCGGC
>CAZZAQ010000085.1:0-5707 GCA_964652165.1 uncultured Bifidobacterium sp. | reverse complement strand
GCGACGGGTGTGGAGGCGCAGTACGGATTCGATGGGTGGGTCGGTTCCACGGTGGGAAACTCGACTGTTCGCACCCAAAGCTTCTCGCCGGTTCGGCGCTCGAAGCAATACAGGTGTCGCTTCTTTCCCTCGTCTTCCGCGCACGTGACAAAGACGCGCCCTCGCGAAACGATGGGGCTGC
The DNA here is from genome assembly GCA_964652165.1 of uncultured Bifidobacterium sp. GTDB lineage: Bacteria > Verrucomicrobiota > Verrucomicrobiia > Limisphaerales > JADJPG01 > DASTLJ01. The sequence continues at coordinate 5,526 of CAZZAQ010000085.1, read as the reverse complement.
TGTTGCCCGGTCCCGGCAGAGGCACTTTCCAACGAATGTTTTTCCCGGGTCCCCAATGAAGAGGCGCTTGGTCCTCCTCGGCGACGCCATTCACGCTGGGGCCGCGGAACGCGGGCCAGTCCGACGCCATCGCCGAAGCAGCCATTACCCAAAGAACGCCCGTCCACATGCCGCGAAACTGCGCTCTCCCGGACTGGTTCATCCGCACACAGGCTATGCTGTCTGAAACGGTTTGCGCAAGCGCTCACTGGCATCGGTAGTGGTCCAGTTACGAGTTTGAGTGGAGCGAGCGCTGTTCTCTGCGGACTTCCAATTCCGCCACCAAATCATCACCCGCGAGTTGCCCATCACGGACAAGCCCGTCGGCGACTACGGCCTGACGGCGCTGGTGGACGTGGACGGCGACGGGGACATTGACCTCTGCTCGAAGCCCTGGGGACCGCGAGCGTGGAACGGAAATGGCGGCAAGATGCACGTGGATTTTTTGGAGAACCTGCAAAAGCCGTGTGTCATACACCCGGCGCCGCCGCGCGAACGCGTTCGCCACCTCGATTTCAGGAATCCGCCAGGAAGCCGAGCTGATTGTGAAATGCCCAGAAAAAAGATGGTCGGGGCGGTGAGATTTGAACTCACGACCTCTTGTACCCGAAACAAGCGCGCTACCAGGCTACGCTACGCCCCGACAAGGCCGCAGACCCTGCCGGGGCAGGGAGGCAAATGCAACACCCAATTTTCAGTGTTCAGTGTTCCCTGTTCAGTATTCAGTCATCAGTATTCAGTCATCAGTATTCAGTATTCAGTATGAGCCGCCACCAGCGGGCGCGGTTGCCGCCGGCGGGCGGATAGGCGTGGCGGACCGCTCGGGATAATGATTTCTGAATCCTGAACACTGATTACTGAACTCGCTCATGCCCCTCTTCGGCACCCTTCTCAACGCCGCCGGCATTCTGCTGGGCGGCTGCCTCGGGCTGGCGTTGCGGCGGCAATTCAATCCCAACACGCAAGTCCTCCTCAAAAACATTCTTGGCCTGCTGGTCATCTGGGTCGGCCTGAGCACGACCTGGAAAAGCCTCGGCGGTGGCGTGCTCGGGGTGGCCAAGCAGATGACCATCGTCGTGCTGGCCCTGATCCTGGGCCGATTGACCGGGCGATTGCTTCACTTGCAGAAGGGACTGAACCGCCTTGGCGAGTATGCGAAGGATCGGTTTTCCAAGGCCAGCGCCGGCGCGCCGCAAAAGTGGAGCGAAGGCTTCATCACTTGCACGGTGCTGTTCTGCGTCGGGCCGATGGCCATCCTCGGGTCCATCCAGGACGGACTGGATGGGAAGTGGCAGACCCTTGGCATCAAGGCCGCCATGGACGGGCTGGCGACCATGGCGTTCGTCGGCTCGTTCGGCTGGGGCGCGATCCTTTCGGTCGTGCCCGTCGTGGCCTACCAGGGCACGCTCACGCTGGCGGCGAGACTGCTCGCGCCTCAACTTCAAAACTCCCCGTTGCTCGACTCCATCAATGCCACCGGCGGCCTGCTCGTGTTCTGCATTGCGCTGATCATTTTCGAGCTTAAGAAAATCGAGCTGGCGGATTACCTGCCGAGCCTGGCGTGGGCGCCTCTGCTGACGTGGGTGTGGAAGTGAGGGGCGCCCCGGGCGCATCCTGGAAGTAACACCACGGCCGAGGTCGCGCCGGGGACGTAGGGCAGGCGTCCCGCCTGCCCTGCCGCGCCGAAAGGCGCGGCTTTCGTACGACCACGGCCTCGCTTCGCTCGGCCGGGCAGGCGTGACGCCTGCCCTACGTTGGCAGCAAGTGCTGGCGCGGTCCCGTCCGGCTTGTTACAAAGCGCCCGCGCAATGTTGCAAGCCGCCTACAACTGGGTGCTGGACTGGCTGGCGGGCATGGGCCAACTCGCGTTGTTTGCGAAGGAGGTCTTCCGGGCCACGTTCGCGCATCGGAGCAGCGGCCGGACGCTGCTCTACCAGATCTATTTCATCGGCGTGAAGTCGCAAGCTGTCGTGCTCATCACGGGCGCTTTTACCGGCATGGTGCTGGCGGCCCAAACCTTCTTCCAGTTCCACAAAGTCCACATGGACACGGCCACGCTGGCGGTCGTGAGCGTCTCGATGTGCAGTGAACTGGGCCCGGTGCTCACGGGCTTGATGGTCGCGGGCCGCGTCGGCGCCGCGCTGGCGGCGGAACTGGGCACGATGCGAGTCACCGAGCAGATCGACGCGTTGCGCACGCTGGCGACGCATCCCATCGATTACCTCGTCGTGCCGCGGACGCTGGCGGCGGTGCTCGCGATGCCGCTGCTCACGGCCCTGTCCATCGCGGTCGGCATCGGCGCCGGCTACGTGGTCGCGGTGCGATTCCTCGACATCGAGCCGGCTTATACGTGGCAGCATACGATCACGTTCACGGACCTTCGGCAGCCGATCATGGGCTTCATCAAGGCCGTCCTCTATGGCGCCATCATCGGTCTCATCTCCTGCTACAAGGGGATGACCTGCGGCGAAGGAGCCGAGGGAGTCGGCCGCGCGACGACCGAAGCCGTCGTCTATTCGTCCATCACGATCCTCGTGAGCAACTTTTTCCTCACGCTCATTCTCAACCGGGTGCTGCCGGCGCTATGATTGAAACGCGCGATTTGCACAAAGCCTTCGGTCCGCAGCCAGTCTTGCGCGGCGTGGACTTGCGCATCGAGAGCGGCGAAGCGCTCGTCATCATCGGCCGCAGCGGCGGCGGCAAAAGCGTGCTGCTCAAGCACCTCATCGGCCTCATCCAGCCCGACGAGGGCGACGTGCTGGTGGACGGCGAAAACATCGGGCGCCTGAGCGAGCGGGCCCTGCTGGGCGTGCGGAGCAAGTTTGGCATGCTCTTCCAGTCCTCGGCGCTGTTCGACTCGATGAACGTGGCGGAAAACGTCGGCTTCGCCCTGGTCCAATCCCGCCAATGGACCGAGGGCGAGATCGCCGGCAAGGTCGCCGAGGCGCTTGAGATGGTCGAACTGGCCGGCATCGAGGAGAAGAAACCTTCGGAGTTGTCGGGCGGCATGCGCAAGCGCGTGGGGCTGGCCCGCGCGATCGTTTACCGGCCCCAAATTCTGCTCTACGACGAACCGACGACCGGTCTGGACCCGATCGTGGCCGACACCATCGACCAGTTGATCGTTCGTATTTCCGAACGGCTGTCGGTCACTTCCATCGCCGTCACGCACGACATGCGCAGCGCCAGCCGCATCGGCCGGCGCATCGTGATGCTGCACGAGGGGCGCATCCACGCCAGCGGCACGCCGGAGGAGATTTTCAATTCGGCCGACCCCGTGGTCCGCCGGTTTGTGAAAGGGATTTCGGACTTAAGGGAAACGCCGATTCAGCCGTGAAGAGTGGGAAAGTATGCGGTCCCGCCTTGCGGCGCGCGCGCGAGCCTGAAGCCATGCGCAACGAACGCAGGACGGAACTATGAATGAAAAACGACTGGAAGTCAAAGTCGGGGCGTTTGCGATTATCACCCTCGTGGTGCTGGCGGCCATCCTGCTGGTGTTCAGCAAGGGCGAGGGATGGTTTGCATCCACCTACACGCTGCGCCTGCGCGCCGACAACGTCGGCGGGCTCAAGGCCCGTTCCTCCGTGCTTATCTCCGGCGTGCCCGTCGGCACGGTCACCAGCACCGAGCTTTCCCCGGACGGCAAAGGCGTGACTATCCTTCTGAGAATCCAAAAGCGCTACGGCATCCACCGCGACGCGTTGTTCAACGTCGAGCAGATTGGCCTGCTGGGTGTTTTGTATGTCGTCATCACCCCCACCGAGAACAAAGGCCCGCTGCTCCAGGACGGCGACGAGGTCGACTGCCGGGCCCCATTCAGCGTGCAGGCGCTCGCGGCGTCGGCGGTCGGCTTCATTCAGCGCGTCGATGAAGCCACGAAGATGCTTAAGGATATGACGCGGATCAACGACATCTTTCTCACGAAACAAACGCTCACGAACCTCTCGCAAACCGTCGGCAACCTCCGAGTTGCCTCCGAGCGCGCCGGTGCGCTCGTCGAAAACCTCGACCAACTCGTCTCGACCAACTCCCCGTCGTTCACGGTGGCGTTGACGAACTTCGCCCGCTTCTCCGAAGACTTGAACCGCCTGGCGGGCGAGGTCCGCGAAACTCTTTCGGAGAACCGCTCAGCGCTCGCGGGCACGGTGAAGAACCTGGAAGACTCCTCCCGCGCCGTCCGCAGCCTTGCGAGCGACCTCGACCAGGGCAAGGGCCTTGCGGGCGCGATGCTCAAGGACGAGCAGATTCGCGCGAACCTCTCCGCGACGCTCGCCAACCTCACCACGCTCAGCAGCAATCTGGCCCGCTACGGCCTGCTCCATAAACCCAAGCCGCCCAAGTCCGCTCTCGACTCGCGCCCTCCCTACCCCGGCTATTCGCCCACCAAATGAACAAGCCCCTCTGGACCATCCGCATCTTTTTCCTGCTCCTTTGCACCATCGCGGGCTATGCCGTCGGCGAGGCGGACACCGGCATGATTCCCGGGGGCCACTGGGGACTGCTCTACGGGTTCGGGCTGGGCGGAGTGCTCATCGGCATCGATCACGCCATCAAGGGCTTTTCCTTGCGCGCGTTTTCCACCGCCACGTTCGGGCTGCTGCTCGGCGCGCTGGTCGCCGCGCTCATCGATCGCAACGAGTTGTTCATCTTCGGCGCCGACGAGAAGACCCGCTGGCTCATCCGGCTGGGATTGTTCCTTTCCTTCGGCTACGTGGGCATGGTCCTGGCGATGCGCAGCAACAAGGAGGATTTCTCGCTGCTCATCCCCTACGTCCGCTTCCGCTCGCAGAACAAGCCCGACAATCTCCTCGTTCTCGATACCAGCGTCATCATCGACGGGCGCATCGCCGATCTCATCGACGGCCGCTTCGTCGAGGGGATCCTCATCGTCCCCAAATTCGTGCTCGAGGAACTCCAGTTCGTCGCCGACTCCGCCGACCCGCTCAAGCGGGCCCGCGGCCGGCGCGGCATGGAAATCCTCATGCGCATCCGCCACAACCCCCGCTGCGAAGTGCGCTTCCACGACATGGACTTCCCCGAGGAACGCGAAGTCGATGCCAAGCTCCTCAAAATCACCCGCGCCCTCGACGCGAAGCTTTATACCGTCGACTTCAATCTCGGCAAAATTGCCGAAATCCAGTCCATCCCGTACATCAACCTCTCCGAACTGGCCGCGCTGCTCAAGCCCACGGTGCTCCCCGGCGATACGCTCGATCTGCGCATCACGCGCGAAGGCCGGGAGAAGGGCCAGGGCGTCGCCTACCTCAGCGACGGCACGATGGTCGTCGTGAGCGGCGCCCAGCATCTCGTCGGCCGGCAAGTTCAGGCGCTGGTGCAGTCACTCCACCAGACCGGCGCCGGCGTCATCGTCTTCGCGGACCTGAAGATGGCGGCGGCGGCGTGAAGACATTCGGCTTGAATAACTCCTTTCGTGGCTCGTAATTGTCCCCATGAGCGTTGCCGAACTCAAACAGGCAGTGGATGGGA